>JBKKAI010000336.1:0-2901 GCA_046714815.1 Terriglobia bacterium
CCCTTTTTTTTTTTTCTTTTGATCCAAACAATCTCTTGATAATCCGAATTATCTTCTGGGGGGCCGGATATAATCGCGGGCCGGCGCCGCTGACGCGAAGCTACTTGCGCGCCAGCACCGCATCGAGCGGCGCGCCGGTGACGTGCGCTTCCACGTGGGTGAAGCCGGCGGCGCGCAGCAGCGCGGCGTATTCTGCCGCGGTGCGCTCCCGCCCGTGAGTCGCCACCAGCATATTCAGCGATTGCAGCGTGGCGCCGAGCGGCCCGCTCTTGTCCGCGTTCAGCAGGCGCTCGGCGACGAGAAGGGCGCCGCCCGGCGGAAGCTGCGCGCAGCACTTCGCCAGCAGCTCCGCGATCCGCGGCCCGTCCCAGTCGTGCAGGATTCGTCCCAGGGCGTAGAGGTCGGCCGGCGGCAGCGGGTCCGCGAAGAAGTCTCCGGCCAGCACCTCGATGCGCGCCGAAAAACCCGCCGCCTCGATGGTTTCGCGCGCCGGCCCGCAGACCGGCGGCAGGTCAAAGACCGCGGCGCGCAGGCCGGGATACCGGCGGCAGGCTTCGATGGCCAGGTGCCCGGTCCCGCCGCCCACGTCCACCAGTCGCCGGAACGGGCCCAGGTCCACGGCGGCAACTACCGCCGGAGAGCTGAGCAGGCCGAAGCCGTGCATGCCGCCGAGAAACTCGCGGGTATCGGCGGGATTGCGGTAAACGTTGGTGAAGAAATTGTCCTGGCCGTCGAACACCTGTTGCCAGCGGTTGCTGCCCTCGCGCACTGCGTCTTCCAGCCGGCCCCACAGCGCGTAAAGCGCCGAGTCGGAATACAGGACGTAGCCCAGCAGGTTGTGCGGGCTGGCGCGGGTGAGATAGCAGGCTGCCGCCGCGGAGTTGGTGTAGAGGCCGCCGCGCTTCTCGATCAGCTCCATAGCCACGCACGCATCGAGCAGTTGCTCGAGCGATTCGGGCCGGCAGCCCAGCCGCGCCGCCACATCCGCCGCGCCGGCCGCCCCGCCTTCCAGCGCCTCGAAAACGCCCAGCCGCGCCGCCGCGAACATCACCTTCGAGCGGCGAAAGCCCTCGATGCCGTCAACGACGATTCGCGAATCGGGGATCGGCGCCATCGCGGAGTCAGAATAACAGACTATGTGGCACAGGCTTTCCAGCCTGTGCGAGTTTTTCAGCAACCCGTCAGATGGCGAGGACCAAAACCCAACGGCAGGCTCATTCCGAGACATTCCGAGATAAGATGCGCCGGTGGGGTTCCCCGTTCTGAAAGGAGGCAGGGATGCGTGTTTCATCCATTCACGGGTTGGGGAGTCACGGGTTGTGGCTCGTTCTTGTGTTGCTCGCAATCACCCCCAACCGCCTTGCGGGACAGGATTTTTCACACTCGATTTCCTTCTGCACCGGATTCGGCATGACCACTTCCATAGCATTGGGGGACATTGATGGTGACGGGGATCTGGATCTTCTATTCGGCAGCGGCCGGCATGTGGCTCAGCCGGATTCGGTGTTCTTGAACGATGGACGAGGAAACTTCTATGCCCGCCGCGCGCTGCACGACGAACCAGACAAAACCTATGGCGTTGCGTTTGGCGACGTGGACAAGGACGGCTCCCTGGACGTTGTTGTTGCGAATGACGCCGGCGATCCAGCCAGGATCTACCTCAACGACGGGAAAGGGAACTTTCGGATGTCGAGGTGGCTTGGTTCGGGCCGGGAGGCCCGGCGGAGTCTTGCGCTGGGAGACTTCGACGGAGACGGGGACCTCGATGTCGTGCTGGTTGGCCCGGGCCAGGATCACATCTATCTCAACAACGGACCATCCCGCTGGACGGAGCGAGCGCTGGGCGCCGGCGGCGACTACTCTCTGACGGTCGCCGTGGGCGATGTAGACGGAGACCGTGATATTGACGTGCTCGTGGGAAACCGCAAGCAGCAGAGCATCATCTACCTGAACGACGGGACGGGCGGTTTTTCTGAGACGAGAGGCTTCGGAACCGGCAAGGACGACACGGTATCTGTCGCGCTCGGAGATATGGACGGAGACAAGGACCTCGACATCGTTGTTGGGAATTGGGAGGAGCGGAACGCGGTGTACCTGAACGATGGCCGTGGCCACTTCTCGCCGGGTCCGACGTTCGGCGATGGAAAGGAACAAACGTGGAGCGTCGCGCTGGGCGACATTGACCTTGACGGCGATCTGGACGTCGTGGCCGGCCGCCGCGGCATCTCGACAACCTTTGTCGATTCCAATGGAGATGGGCGGCCGGATCGCTGGGTGGATCAGAACCGGAACGAACCGAGCCGGGTATATCTGAACAACGGGCGGGGAGTGCTTATCGCCGGGAGCTCCGTTGGCACGGGCAACGACAAGACGCGGCCTGTCGCGCTGGGTGATCTGGATGGTGACGGGGATCTCGACGTCGTGGTGGGCAACGACTGCGAGCCGAACGCCGTGTTCTTCAACTCACTGAGGAATCCTTCTCCTCCAAGGTGATAGACGAACAACAGTTGCCCGGTTGCGTCCGTTGGGTCCCGCCCGCGGCCACACGCTCATCCTCAAATTCTATCCCGAAATGCCACGCGACTCCGTGCTCTGCTGCCGCGTTCAAAATGCGCACGCAGTCGCGCAAATCCTGACCCAAGATAGCGGGGACATGCTGCGGGTCCCGCGATGGTGGCGGCGCCATCGCGAGGTGCAGGTTAAGAACGAACCGTATGTCCGCGACTGTCCCCATTGGTCGTCCATGGCACTGTGCCGCGGAACGCTTTGCGAGACGGCGCGGGTGCCTTGAATTCAGATTACACTGTAGTTACACTGAGCCTGGATGTCCGACCTTCGGTTCGAATGGGACGAGCGAAAGAGCGCTCAGAACCGCCGCAAGCACCGGGTGTCGTTCGAGGA
>JBKKAI010000337.1:0-4326 GCA_046714815.1 Terriglobia bacterium
ATGCTCACCTGGATGCGCGCCGCGGCGCGTTGCCGCTCCTGGTCTTCATGCGCGAGGCGCATTGCTTCGCGGAAGGCCGCGGCCTGTCCGGCGGTCGCCAGATCGGCCGCGCCTTCCGCTACCAGCCGGGCTGCCACCAGGCGGGGCGCCTCCACAAGGAGGCCCGCCCGGCCGCCCTCCGGCGTGTCACGGCTGAGGACCACCGCGCACTCGTCCGGAATGGCCGCTTCGATTTCACGAATCTTTCGGTAGTAGTTTTTCAGGTCCATGGTTGAAAGTGGGAGTCAGAAGTCAGGCGCCCGCGCCAGGAGTGGCATTCTGACTCCTGACTTCTGACTCCTGACTTCTCCGTTTTAGCTGTTGACCTGCACGGCGTGGTTGTTGCGCAGCACCGCCGTGCCGTACAGCACGTCCACGGTGAACTGCTGCGCCAGCGTGTTGGGCTGGTAGCTCATCACCACGCGCATGCCGAAGTTGCCCAGCTCGGCGTATTCGGCGATGGCGCCGGTGCCGGGGATGGGCTGCGGCAGGCGGCGGATCACCAGGCCGATGGAGTCGCGGGAGAAGGCCAGGTTGTGGGTGTTCACCGGCGCCGAGCCCGTCTTGACCACGAACTGCGAGCGGAAGACCAGGAAGTCCTTGATCTTGCCGACCGAGCCCGAGATCAGCGCGTCCACGCCGGCCGCTCCGGCGGTGCGAAACTCGCTGAAGCGCGGGATCTGGCGGATGGATGAGTAGGCGTCGGTGTCCACCACCAGGTACTTCGGCGCAGCCCCGGGGACCTTGGCCTTGAACAGGGCCGATTCGGCCGAATCAATCACCTGCTCGGTGACGGCCGAGCCGGCGGTGCCCACCGGCGTGTTGGCGGTGAAGCCGCCGTAGAGCGCCAGCAGGTCGGTTTCGATCTTCTCGGCGATGGCGGTGACCGCCGGCTGCATGTAGGTTCGCAGCAGGTCCGGCACGGCCAGCACCTTGGTGACATCGGGCACCTGGAACGTGGCCTCGATGTGGGTGTTCAGCACGATCTGCGCATTCCCCAGGTTGGGGTTCTGGGTGGTGACCGTGCCGCCTTCGGCGATGTTATTCGCCGTCAGCGAGGGAGCGATGGGCACGTTAATGGTGTCGCCGGCCTGGGCCAGCACCGGCTCATAGTTCCGGTTCACCAGGTTGCCCATGACCAGGTTGCCGACCAGCGCCGGCAACGCGTCGGCGGCGACCAGTTTCACAATCGCCTGGGCGACGTTCGAGGAAGTGATAGCGGGCATTGTTTCTCCTTGAAAGTGAAGAGTGATGTAGCACAGGCATTCCCGCCTGTGCGCGGGTTACGGTGTGGCACAGTCAGGAAATGCCTGTGCCACATTGGGCGGGTTCGTCCGCCCCACACGGACGCTAGATCGGCCCGCCGCCCATGGTCTGTGCGGCGACACGGGCCACCTCGGCGCGCGCGCGTTCCAGTTCCTCGGCGCTCATGCCGGGGCGGATACGGTCCATTTCGAAGTGGCCCGGCGCCGCCGGCGGGCGCGTGGGGCTGGAGCCGGCGCCTCCGCTGATGCGGGCCGGCAGGAACTCAGGATTCGCGGCCACCCACTGCGACAGGTGATCGCGCAGGGGCACGAGCGCGCCGTCGTCGGACCGGCCGTAGAGCCGGCCATCTTCGCCGCGCGTCACCTCGTCGCGAGTGGCGCGAAACGCCAGCTCCACTTTGCCGACGCCGAGCTGCTGAAGTTCCGCCTTGATGCCGGCGAAACGCTCGGCCTGCTCGGCCAGCTCCTTGCTGCGCCGGCTCTCTTCCACCAGCTCGTTGAGGCGCTTTTCGAGCTGCTCACGCTTGCGGCGCTCCTGCGTCAGCTCGGTTCGCAGGCCCGAATTCTCGGGATCGCGCTGCGCGTGAGCTTTCTGGATGGCCTCTTCGATGATGCGGCTCAGGTTCAGGGCTTCCCGCTCCGGCTCGGCCGGCGTCGCTTTCGGTTCATTTGGATTCATAAGCTTGTGCAATCTCGCCCGCAATCCGGCTCTTCACTGTCTGTTCGGAATCGTCCAGGAACCGCAGCGCCAGCCGGGTTTCAAGCTCGCGCGAGAACGTGGCCGAGTGCGTCACCGCGCGGCTGAGCCGCTCGGCGTCCCGCAGCTCGGCCGAGAAGTCGCGGATGTCGAACCGGTCGAGTCCCTTGACGTCCATCGCCAGCTCGTCCCGGCGCGCGGCGATCACCGCGCGCAGCGTGTTCTTCATCGCGTCCTTGACGATGTCCCCGTAGGCCCGCAGGATTTCCTGCGTCACCGCATAATCGCGCTCCTTGCTCACGCCCGACTGGCCCAGGTGCCTCGCTTCGTTGCCCGCCGCCTGCACCATCAGGTAGCAGACGCGGTAAATCTCGTCTTTCAGTTTCTCCAGATTGTTTTGAGCGATGTGGTAGACCTTGCCCTCCGGCTCGGTCCAGCCGAAGCGGTCGTCTGGGCCAAGCTGGATGTAGTAGCTTTCGCCGACCACTTGGTGCCACTCGCGTTCGCTGTAGACCACCGGCATGGCGAACAGACCCATGTGCAGCGCCCAGGAGAGCGCGTTGGACTTGTTGAAGTGCTCCTGCTGGAGCATGGTGGCCTTGTTGGAAAGCCACAGGCCGTCGCTCAACCGTAGGGTGACCACCGGCACCCGGCCCACCGGCGCCAGCGCGTGCGTGCCGCTGGCCACCAGCGGAACGTCGGTGTTGGCGCGGATGGGCCGTTCCGGATCGCGCTCCAGCGTGTAAACGCGGTAGTCGCGGCGGTCGAAGTAGGTCCAGGTGTCCCGCTGAACTTCGCCGGGCGACTCGATCGAGGGCTGGAACCGGTCGCCGGTCTTCAGCACCACCCACTCAAAATTTCCCGCCGCGTCCCGCTTCCAGTTCAGCAGGTCGAGCGGCGTGTAATTCACCAGGTAGGCGCGGGACTTGCCGAGCGCGTCCTCATCGGCCCGCGTGGCGGCGGGCGCCTCGATGCGCGGAAAGTCCACCAGAATGTATGATTCGCGAAAGATCAGCGCCGTGATAAACACCTGCCGGAAAAACTCGACAAAATCGGTCCCGGCCAGGTCGCAGTCCTCGAGCAGTGTGTCGTAAAATCCCGCGCCCTGTCCGGTGAACAGGATCTGCGGCTCGGTGCGGAAAAGCGTCGCTGCGTACCAGTCAATGATCGAGCCGACGTAGTTTTCGTAAAAGACGCGCGACAGCCGCTCGAAATAAACCTCGGCCGGCTCTTTCTGGCGCTTGACCAGGTAATCCTCGGCGCCCCGCCGGAACTGCTCGCCGCCGGTATAGAAATCGCGGTAGCGCCGCCACATGTCCCTGCTGGCGGCGTACTCCGCGTGCTGCCGGTCGAGAATCTCAATGGGAAGGGACGGCATTAATTCCACTTTCAGAAACTCTCCCGGATCAGGTTGTTGATCGGGTGCATGCCGAGCATGGCCCGGCGGACGGCTTGGCGATCTCCGGCCCGCTCCATGAAGGAACGCGCGTCCATGCCTGGGAGAGCCAGACCGTTCTACTCTCCTCTAATTTCATAATACCAGAGCGTGTCAAGAGTTTCAGGCCAATTCGGGGACACGGCTGTTGAAAACAAACAAAATATAGTTGGGACAAACAAAGTTGGTGTCCACAGTGAAATCCGCAACTCCTGACGGATCAATCACTTGGCTTTTTGGCTTTTGCGGGCAAAGCGGCCGCAGGCCTGCCCAACCCCGGTATAGGCGCCCAACGGCAGCGCTACGCCACATTTTTCTTTTCCCGCGGCCGGCTTTCCGCCGCGCAGGTACTCCTGCGGCGGGCAAGGGCTGTAAGGCATTGATTCCACTCTCAGAAAGTTTCCCGGATCAGGTTATTGATCGGGTGCATGTCGAGCATGGCCCGGCGGACGGCGCTGGCGATCTCCGGGGCGCGGTCCATGAAGGAGCGTGCATCCATCGCGTTGACCTGGATGATGATCCGCGGAGCGACGCGAGGCTGACTTGCCGTGCTGGTATAACACTCGGATCCTTGAGTTCGTATGGGAGCCGAGGCAGCGACTGTCCGGTCCCGGCGCAATCGTGTTTCGCTGGCACGGCATCGAAAAGCTGGTTCCGATCCACTTCGACTACCTGTGGTAAAGACCGCCCGGCCGGTGTTTCTTGAAACCCTATGCGCCGGCGCCGGCGGAACGGCTGTTTCCCTGGAGTGCGGCGGCTGGCCACTGCTTTTGCGGGCCGACGCATGCTTCGCCCGATGACTTTGGCCCGCCGCGACTGGCACACGGAAACCGGCGGGAGCAAGCTCCCGCCGGCGAAGGCGGCGGCAAGCCACGGCACTCCACGTTTTG
>JBKKAI010000338.1:0-4994 GCA_046714815.1 Terriglobia bacterium
CGAAGACGCCCTCCTCGAACAGCCGGCGCGAAAGCGTGTGCGCAAGGCGGCCTTCACCGACGATCACCGGCGTAATCGGCGTCTCGCTCATGCCGGTATTGAAGCTCAGCTTCTGCAGCCCTTCCCGAAGGAACCGGGCATTCTCCCAGAGCCGTTCGATGCGTTGAGGCTCCTGCTCCAGAACGTCGAAGGCGGCCAGGCAGGTGGCGGCCACTGACGGAGGATGCGACGTCGAAAACAGGAAAGGCCGGGCGCGGTGATAGAGAAAATCGATCAGGTCGCGGCTTCCACAGACATAGCCGCCGAGCGCGCCAATGGCCTTCGATAGCGTGCCCACCTGAATCTGCACGCGGCCGTGCACGTTGAAGTGGTCGATGGTGCCGCGGCCGTTGTGGCCCATCACGCCGGAGGCATGCGCGTCGTCCACCATCATGATGGCGCCGTAGCGCTCGGCCAGGCCGCAAAGCTCGGGCAGGGGGGCGACGTCGCCCTCCATCGAGAAAACGCCGTCGGTGATCAGCAGCTTGCGGCCCGGCTGCGCCTGCGCCTCGCGCAGCAGCTTTTCCGCCGCGGCCGTGTCCTTGTGGGGGAAGACGCGGATTTCGGCGCGCGAAAGGCGGCAGCCGTCAATGATGCTGGCGTGGTTCAGCTCGTCGGAGATGACGATGTCGCCGCGGCCGAGCACCGCCGACACCGTGCCGGCGTTGGCCGCGAAGCCGGACGGGAAGACCACGCAGGCCTCCGTGTTCTTGAAGCGCGCGATTCGCTCCTCGAGCTCGACGTGGATGCGCATGGTTCCGGCGATGGTGCGCACCGCGCCCGACCCCACGCCATAGCGCCGCGTGGCTTCCAGCGCCGCCTCCCGCAGCCGCGGGTGCGTGTTCAGGCCCAGGTAGTTGTTCGACGACAGGTTGATGACCGCGCGGCCTTCGAACTGCGCCACCGGCAACTGCTCGCCGTCGAGCACGCGCAGCGTCTGGTAGAGGCCCTGCTCGCGCAGCCTGCAGAGCTCGTCGGTGAGGTGGTTTAGTCCGGGCATGGGGCCGGCCGGCGGTCAGTGAGGCAGCCGCAACTCTGATTCCGCAATCCGCGATCCGCTTTCCGTGCTCGTTTCCGGGTAGAGAATGATCTTGGAGGCGTCGCCGGCCATCAGCATCTCGAAGCCGCGGCGGAAGTCGGCCAGCGGCAGGCGTCCGCTGATCGCCGGCGAGAGGTCCAGGCGGCCGCTGAGCAGCAGCCCCTGCATCTGGTACCAGGTCTGGAACATGCGCCGCCCGTTGATGCCCTGCACGGTCGCGCCCTTGAAGATGATGTCGTTGGGCAGGTCCAGCTCGATGGGCCGTGACGGGATGCCCAGCAGCGAGATGCGCCCGCCGCGGCGCAGCATGCGGAACCCCTGGTGGACGGCGTCGGGGTGCCCGGACATTTCGAGCACCACGTCCACGCCGCGGCCCCCGGTGGCTTCGAGCACGCGGGCGGCGGGGTCCATCTCGCGCGAGTTCAGCGCCACGTCGGCGCCCATGCGCATGGCCAGCTCGAGGCGCCGCCGCTTCACTTCGGAAGCGAAGATCTGCGCCGCGCCGCAGGCGCGCGCCACCGCTACCGCGAACAGCCCGATGGGGCCGCAGCCCAGCACCGCCACCGTCCGCGCCGCTATCTCGCCGGCCAGCACGGTGTGCACCGCGTTGCCCAGCGGGTCGAGCAGCGAGGCGTACTCAACCGGGATGCGAGGGTCAATTTTCCAGATGTTTGTTTCCGGGATTTTGACATAGTCGGCGAAGCAGCCGTCCGAGTCCACGCCGATGATCTTCACGTCCTGGCAGATGTGCGCTTCGCCGGTGCGGCACTGCGGGCAGCGGCCACAGGCCAGGTGCATCTCCGCGGAGACGAAGTCGCCCTCGCGCACCGCCGACACCTCGGCGCCGGTGCGCGCTACGTAGCCGCAGAACTCGTGCCCGAAGATCAGCGGCGGCCGCAGCCTCTGCCGCGCCCACTCATCCCAGTTGTAAATGTGGAGGTCGGTGCCGCAGATCGAGGCGGCCTTCACTCTTACCAGAACGTCCTGTGGGCCGATCTCCGGCAGGCGCACCTCCCGAAGCTCAGCTCCTCGCGCCGGCTGCGTCTTCAGCAGCGCCAGCATCTTTTCCGGCATCCGGCCTCCATTGAAATTCTAACACGCGCGGTTCGCTGACACTCTCGTCGAGGCGGCAGTCGCTCAGAATACGGGAATCGCAAACCCAGACGGGGCTTTATACAGTTTCCCGTAGCGAGGCGGCCCTGCTCCTGGCGTTGCCCTTTTGTTTTCATTGGCTTGGTGCGTGGCCCGGCTGGCATCCTGATTGCAACTCTGTTGGCGGCGAGGATTTTAAGCCTCCTCCCGCTTGGGGGTTCCGCCGGGGTGGCCGCTCTGGCGGAATCAGTTTGCCTCTGTTAGCGACTCTTCCGAAAGGGAGAGCGGCCCCGGAACTGAAGCCTCAAAGTTCCGGGGCCGAACCTTTTTAGTCACTTATCGAATGTTGCCTGAAGCACTCACCCTCGGATCAGTCTTACCGGAATCAGAGGCAAGATTGCCTACAGCCAACCGCAGCCAAACCTATGCCTTATTCAGGTTGCCGATTCCCCTGTATAATGAGCCGGATACGGGATACTGTCCCGCTGTGCCAAGGGGAAGGTCCGGGAGTTTCTCGGAAAGAAAGAGGAGACACTATGAGAGCTAAACTTTCAGTAGCACTGTTCACGCTGTGCCTGGCCTGCGTGGTGGCCGTCCCGCTGGCGCAATCGCAGACCACCGGCGACATACAGGTCCGCGTTTTTGATCCCAGCGGAGCCGTTGTTCCGAACGCCAAAGTTACGGTGCAGAGCACAGAAACCGGAACGAATCGAATCGCAGAAACCGCCGGTGACGGAATCGCCCGCGTAAGCCAGTTGGCGATCGGGACTTATGAAGTGCGTGTCGAGGCGAGCGGATTCGCGGTTTTCTCGACGACCGCCGTTGTCAGGAGCGGCGACATCGCGTCCGTTCCTGTGAATCTGGAATTGACGGCGACCACGCAACAGATCAGTGTTTCGGAGGGCGCGGCGCTGGTCAGTTCGGTCCACGCCCAACTTCAGACCAGCATTGAAGCGGCCAAGATCACAACGCTGCCCCTGGTCAGTGGGTCGGTGTTGGCGCTGGCCGCGACTGCGCCCGGCGTGGTGCCGGTGACGCCCCGGAACCCATTTCTGGGACTGGGCAGCTTCAATTCGAACGGCGGACGCGGACGGGGCAACAATATCACCCTGGACAACGCGACGGCTTCCGATGTGTCCACAACAGGAAGCGCCGGATTGGGGACCGTGCCTTTCGACGCAATCAAAGAGTTCAACCTCATCACTAACAATTTCAGTGCCGAGTTCGGCCGCAACTCCAGCTCTCAAGTCCAGATCGTCACCAAGAGCGGGACCAATGAGTTTCACGGACGGTTGTTCGAGTTCTTCCGGAACGACAAACTGAACGCACGGGACTACTTTGACCGGACGGGAAAAGCTTCCATCCTGCGCAACAACGACTGGGGCGCGGTCGCCGGTGGACCGGTGATCAAAGACCGGCTTTTCTGGTTTGCCACCTATGAGCAGCAGAAGATTCGGGGCGCTGGCAGCACGCGCGTTGCAACGATTCCCCGCCCCGACCAGGTTGCCGGCGCCGACCCCACCGCGCGCGCCCTGTTGGCGCGTTTGCAGGTGCCTACCAGTCCAGCGGGATCGATCAGCAACCCCGCTCCCCTGACCACGAACTTCATTGCATACTCAGGGCGAATGGATGCGAACCTGACCGACAACGACCTCTTCACCGCTCGCTTCGGAATCTCTAAATCGGAGGCGCGGAGCGCCGGGTTAACTTTTATCTCTTCGAACCTTCCGACGAACGGGGCTTCCTCCAAATCCCGCCCGGTAAATGCCACGGTCACGGAAACGCATACGTTCGGGCCGCGGACGGTGAACTTTCTTCTGGCATCTTTCGGACGCAGCGACCCTTTCTTCACGCCGTTGGCCGACTTTGGCGGGCCGGCGATTGACTTCGGTGACGGGACGGCTTCGTTCGGCTTGTGGGCCGGCATCCCTCAAGGCCGCGTCCAGAACACTTACCAGTTGCTGGACACGGTAAACATGAGCCGCGGTTCTCACAACCTGAAGTTCGGCGGCGAGATCAACCGCATTCATGCCAACAGCCCGTTTGACGCGAATGTTCGCGGCAGCTTCACGTTCCTGACCCTGGCCGACTTTCTGGGGGGCCGGCCGTTCCAGTATTCGCAGCGGTTCGGCAACTCGGTCCGCGGCAACCGTATCTGGAACGAATTCTTTTTTCTCCAGGACGATTACCGCGTGACCCCAACGCTGACCCTCAACCTTGGCGTGCGCCTGGAAGTAGCCGGTGGCGTCACAGAGGTGAACGACATCCTTTCCAACCTGAACCTCAACAAGCGCGAGGCGCTGGGCGGGGCCGGTACCGGCCCATTCGGAGCTTTCGATATAGGCGGCAGCTCTTTCGGCACGAACTGGAACTGGGCGCCGCGCCTCGGCTTCGCCTGGAATCCCCGCGCCGGCAAGCTGGCGATCCGGGGCGGCTACGGAGTCGCCTATGACTTCCTGTTTCTCAATCCGATTACGAACATGCGGTTCCTGCCACCCTTCATGTACCAGTTCGTGCTTCCCAGCACTGGCTTCACTGGGAGCAATACCTTTGCCGGCCTGGTGGCGGGGACGGCTGACTTCCAGCAGACGGGCCGGGCGACGGTTGGAAACTTCGGCACCACCGTTCGGAACTTCGGCGCTATCAGCCCTGTGGACCAGGGGTTGAAGAACCCGCAGGTGCAACAGTGGAGCCTGACCGTTGAGCGCGAGCTCCCCTTCGGCTTGATTGGACGGGCCTCGTACGTGGGCACCAAGGGCAATTTCCTGCAGCGCTCTCGCACACTCAACCCGATCGCTCCGGGCGTTTTCACTCCACCTCGCAC
>JBKKAI010000339.1:0-3250 GCA_046714815.1 Terriglobia bacterium
GATGGAAAACGATCGCGAAAACGAACGGCCGGTGGCGGCCATCGTCCTGTTTGTTGTGACATTGGCGGTGATGGGGAAGGCGCTGCACGCCATCTTCCTCGAGGTCCCCACCGAGGCCACCATGGGCGTAGTGCAGCGCATCTTTTACTTCAAGGTGGCGTCGGCGGCGGTGGCCTTTCTGGCCTTTGGAGTTTCGGCGTTTTCGAGCGGGGCCTGGTTGAAGAGCCGCGACTTGAAGTGGGACCGCTGGGCGGTGAGCTCGGCGGAGATCGGGCTGGTCTTCTGCTCCGTGGTGCTGGTGACCGGACCCATCTGGGCGAAGCCCGTTTGGGGCATCTGGTGGACCTGGGATGCGAAGCTCACCTCCACATTCATTCTTTGGGTGATGTATGGCGGCTACCTGCTGATGCGCGGCTTTCTCGAGGATCCGGCGCGGCGCGCTTCGCTCTCCGCCGTGCTCAGCATCATCGCTTTTCTCGATGTGCCGATCGTCTACATGTCCAACCGCTGGTGGCGCACGCAGCACCCGCAGCCCGTCATCGCCGGCGGCCCCGACTCCGGGCTGGACGCGGCGATGTGGATGGGGCTCATCCAGGCCATGGCCGCGCTCGTGCTGCTCGGCGCCTTCCTGATGTACCAGCGGCTGGAATTGGAAAAGGGCCGCCACCAGGTGGAGGCGCTGCGCCGGGAGGTGCTCTCGTGAACTGGCTGTTCTACGGCTTCCTCGCCGCCTGGCTGGTCCACCTGGGCTACCTGCTCAGCCTCACCGTGCGGCAGCGGAAACTGAACCGTGAGTTGTATAACCTTCGCCGGATGATGGAATCCCGCCAGGAGCGGCGCGCCTAGAACGTCAGGAACCGGCGGTGACCGACACCTGGTTTAACACCAGGCCGGCCAGCGCGGCGATGAAGGCCGGCGAGTCATTGAGCGCCGGCATCATCTCGAAGCCGGTGATGCCGGCGCGCAGCGCTTCTTCCCGCGCTTCGATATTGATCTCGTTCAACGTCTCGACGTGGTCGCTGACAAAGGAGATCGGCACCACCAGCGTTTTCGTCACGCCGCGCGCGCCCAGCTCGCGGAGGCTGCCCACCAGCGTCGGCTGCACCCAGCGCCCCGAGCCTACTTTGCTCTGGTAACAGACCAGGCGCGGATGGCCCCAGCCGCCGGCCCGCATCACCTGCTCCACCGTCTCTTCGGTATGGCGCACGTACGGGTCGCCGGCCTGGATCACTTTCACCGGCACGCCGTGCGCGCTGAACAGCATGTGGATTTCGGCGCCGCGCTCGAACCGCTCGAGCGCCAGGTCAATCTTCTCCACCAGCGACCGGATGTAGGCCGGGTGGGTATGCCAGGACTCGATCACGTGGACCGGGACATCGGCGCGCGGCGTGTAGCGGCGCTTCCATTCATTGAAACTGCTGCCGGTGGTGGTCTTCGAATACTGCGGATAGAGCGGCAGCAGCACGATTTCGCCGGCGTTGGCTGCTTCCAACTCCGCGATCGCTTCCTCGGTGAAAGGATGCCAGTAGCGCATGGCCACCACGACGCGGGCGGGCAGCGACTTGCGCAGCTCCGTTTCGAGCGCGCGCGCCTGCCGCTCCGTCAGCTCGCGGATCGGCGAGCGGCCGCCGATCGAGCCGTAGTGATGTTCGACGTGCTTGGCCCGTTTCGCGGCCACCAGCTTCGCCAGCGGCTGCCGCGCCCAGCGCCCCAGCGGCAGGTCTATGATGTCGGGATCGCAAAACAAGTTATAGAGAAACGGCTCGATGGCCTGCGGCGAATCCGGTCCGCCCAACTGAAACAACACCACTCCCACCGTCTGCGCTGGCATCCCCAGCAATTTAGCACGGAGTTTGGGACCGTGCCGGAATCCGATGGGCCGCTACTGCGATTGGCCGTTGGCGCGGCCGGCGGCGGCGGCGGCCTTGGGCATCGGGCGCTGGGTGATGACGCCGGAGTCAATGGTCTGGCCGGAGCGGGCGATGGCCTGAAAATGGAGCTGGTCGCCCGCGATCTCGATCAGCATGAAGTGATAGTCCTGGTCAAAGCCCTTCGCGGTGAAGTCGTTGCGGCGGATGTCGCCACGCCGCAGTTTTCCGGCCCCCCCGGAGACAAAGTAATGGATGCCCTTCTGAGGCTTGCTGCGCTCATAAAAATGTTCGTGGCCGGCAAAGACCACGCTCACACCATACTTCACAAATAACGGTTCCAGCGCTTCTCTCAGCTCGATGCTGGACCCGTGCATGCCGGAAGCGTAGAGGGGATGGTGGAAAAAGCAGATTTTCCATTCGCTTGCGGAAGCCTTCAACTCCTTCTCCAGCCACTCCAGTTGCTCCCGGTCCATGTAGTTGCTGTCCAGGGCGAAAAAACGGATGCCGGGTTTGGGCCTGAAGCTGTAATACCGTTCGCCGTCCATGTTGAAATTCCTGTAGAAACGCTGGTTCCGGTCATCGTGGTTCCCCAGCGCGGCGTAGAACTTCACCCCGGCATCCAGAAGCGCCTTATACGGGCGCGCGAATTTCTCTTCGTACTCTTTGGGCTTCTCCCGCCCGTAGAGGTTATCGCCCAACATCAGGACGAACTGAAATGGAAAAAGCTCCCGGTAGCGCACGATCTGTTCGGCCACCTCGTACTGCGCGCGGCTGCCCGTGCCGCTGTCGCCAATGATGGCCATGTGAAGAGAATCCTTCGCGAGCGGCAGTCGAAGGTCCTGGGACAGGAGCGGCGCTGCGAGCAGGGCCAGGACCGGTAAAACGATGAGTGAAACGTTAGATAAGTATCGCCGCATGATCACCTCGTAGTAAGAACGCCCGGCACAAAATCAACGACGATGCCGGCCACCGTATCCCGCAAGACCAGGCTCTGGCTAACGAAGCGGTATTCCAACTGTTCCGGCAAGGGGGGAAGCTTGGTCAGGAGCATCGGAGGCATGGTGCTGAGCGATTTCTCCTCCGAATATGTTCCATTTACCTTCAGCGGCACCCCTGTGGGCTTGTCTTCCCGGATCGCCTCGCGGGCCGTCGCGCCGGCCCGGCCTTTGAGCTCGGCTCGAATGATTTGGGTCAGTTCCGTCCGGATCGCGGGAAAGAATATCTCGCCCGCGGCGACTCCCTTTCTGGCCTCACCGATCGCCGTGGCCATGGCCGTCTTATGGGCCGCGATTGCCGCCGGATTGGTCCGATCCTTCAATGTTGGAAGCTTGGCCTCCTGTTCCTTGTGGACCTTGACGTACTTTGCCACGCGGTCATTG
>JBKKAI010000340.1:0-3899 GCA_046714815.1 Terriglobia bacterium
GCGATGGTCTTGCCGGTCCACTTGTTCAATTCCGGCTTCGGGTCGAACGTCTCCATCTGGCTCGCCCCGCCGACCATGAAGAGCCAAATGACCGACTTCGCCTTCGGCACGAAATGCGGCTTCCCCCGTTCCTCCGCCTGCAGCATCGACCCCAGCGCCAAGCCGGTGAATCCCATGCCGACATCCGCGAGAAACGTGCGACGATTAAGCGATCCCGCCATAGCGACAACCTCCGCGACTGTAAGGTAGGATACTCGAATTGAGCCGTGGGCGACAGCGGCTATCGCGAAATATGCGCGCTTCTCGATACTTGAATCGGCGCGTCCGTTGGTTTTCCGAACCCCGCGTCAACGAGAATGTCCCAACCGCATTTCTCACGAGCCATTGAAGCCTGACGCGCAAGCGAAGGAGTACGCGAAAGATCCTTCGCTTGCGATTCAGGCTTCAATAAACATTCTGCTCCGATCTGCCTTCAGTTCGTGTCCAACGCCGTGAAATCGAACTTCAGCGCGCCGAGCGTGGAATACACTTTGACGCGCGAGCCGGCGCCGGCGCCGAGGGTGACTTACCGGACGTTGATGACGCCGCCGTTGCCGCTCTTGAAGATGTGAACGTTGGTGAACAGGTCGCGGCTGCCGCCGTCCTGGTCGGTGATGCGCCCGTGAACCACATAATCGCCGACGAGCTTGAATTTGACCTTCGCCGTGGTCAAGGCGGAATTGGCGAGTTCGCCCGGATCGGTGAAATCGCCGACCCGGGCCGCACCCCCACCCCATTGCCCCAAACTTTCCACCAACTTCGCAGCTGCTCACGCTACCACCCCGGCTTCGTTTCAAATACCTTGCTATGCCAACCGGCGCGCCCTTTGCTATGTCAACCGGCGCGCCGGAATATGCCGACCGGCCACCCGTGATATGCTGACCGGTGCCGAAATATACTGACCGGCGCCCGGTAATATGCTGACCGGCGCCGTGCTATGCTGACCGGCGCCCGGTCAGCATAATCACCAGTTCGGCGGCAGAAGGCGTGTCCGGGGGCCGACATCGTGGGGCGTGGAGCCTGTCCGACCATCAGGGGTAGACATGCGGCTAGCCGAGTTCATCTTGCGTGACATGGAAGCCATCCTGGTGGAATGGGAGGCGTTTGCTGCCACCCAGCTCCCGGCCGCTGCGGAAATGACGCCACTGGCCTTGCGGAACCGCGCGAAACAGATTCTGGAGGCCGTGGCGAGGGATCTGTCAACGCACCAGACGAGACAAGCTCAGGCCGACAAATCCAGGGGGAGAGCCCCCAAATTAATGGAAGCCCCAGAAACAGCGGCAGAGACGCACGCCATCCTGCGGGCGCGAAGCGGCTTCGACATCAACCAACTGGCCGCCGAGTACCGCGCCCTGCGCGCCAGCGTCCTTCGCCTGTGGATGGACGCGTGTCAGCCCGATGATCCGAGTCTGGAGGATGTCGTCCGCTTCAACGAGGCCATCGACCAGGCGATCGCCGAATCGATCGGCTTTTTCAGCGCCCAAGTGGACGAGGCGCGCAACTTGTTGATCGGGATCTTGGGTCACGACATGCGCAGCCCGCTCAACACCATCCTGACGACAGCCTCGCACTTGGCGGCCCTGAACGCCGGAGCGAACGTATCGGAAGCGGCGTCCCGTCTGATCCGCGGCGGTACCGCCATGAAGGCTCTGCTGGACGACCTGGTTGATTTCAATCGAACCAAGTTGGGCTTGGGCATCAACGTCGCATTGGCTGACATCGACTTGGCGGCAGTGTTTGCTGATGAGCTTGAGCAGCTGCGTGGAGCGCATCCAGGCCGTCCGATCGAGCTGGAGGTGGTCGGCGACACCCAGGGCTGCTGGGACGGCCAGCGTCTGCAGCAACTGCTCCGCAACCTCGTTGTGAATGCGATCAAGTACGGGGCGCCAGACGCGCCGATCCGCGTGGTGCTTACCGGTGAGGAGGCCGATGTTCGCATTCAGGTCACGAACAGTGGGCCGGCCATTGATGGCTCGGCTTTGGACCGGATCTTTGATCCGCTCCAGCGAGGCCCTGCGGCAGGGAACAGCTCCGGCACCGACGGAGGCCTTGGGCTCGGATTGTATATTGTGCGCGAAGTTGCCCGGGCGCATGAGGGCGAAGTCGATGTGCGTTCCGACGAGGGAGAAACCGTGTTCGCGGTACGGCTGCCGCGCCGCAATCAGGGCTTATCGTCCTGAGGAGCACCCATGCGAGCGGCCGCACCGCCGTATGTCCGATCCGACTTGAACAAAAACAACGAGTCCGGGCACGGCGCCGGCTAACGGCGTATGTCGTTGTTGGTATTCAAGCCTTATTCGAATCCACGACTGTTTTCGGGCAGCGCCGGGTGGTTCGCTTCGCGGTGTCGCGCTTCGATGAAGCGGCGCCAAACAGCCTCCGTTACAAGCGTTCGGCCACGGAAGGCCGTGAAATGGGCATGCTTCTATCCATCAAGGCAGATTCGAACACCATCACGGTTATCGAGAAGCGAGTTCGCCCGGACGAAGATTAGTCGTGGCGCCGGATTAGTCTTGTTGTGCGTCGGCGAGCGCTACCACGAGGCGCTTGCCCACGGCCTCGGCGTAGCGCACGAGGGTCTCCACGGTCGGGTTGGCACGTTGGCCGGTTTCGAGCTTCGAGAGCGCCGAGCGGTCCATGCCGGTGAGGTCGGTCAGGTCGGCAAGGCTGAGGCCTTTTGCCTCGCGCGCGGCCTTCAGCTGCACGAGCAACTCTTGCAACTGGTCGAGGGGCGCCATCCGCTCAAGGTGGCGGGCGATCAGGTCGGGCAGTTCCACGGCGACTTGGTCTCGAATCGCCTTGTACTTGGCGGCTTCTTCAGGAGTGAGCCGGCGGTCGCGGGTGATGCGTTTCATGGTTGTTGCCTCCTCGGAACGTCGTAAGCTGTCACTGGGTAGACGGTGTCCGCGTCGATTTCTTCGTACACCACCATCAGGTGCCTGCCTGTGCTGGTGTCCCCGAACACCACGGGCCGGCCGGAGGACCGGCTGATGTCCGCGTCCGTCGCATTCTGGAACACCTCTTCGACCGCTTCCTTCGTGACGCCATGCTCGGCGCAGTGCTCCACGTTGCCATCGGGGTCGTTATCGAGGTCCCAGATAATCGAGTCGAATGGCATGGACCGGTTCTCCTGCCTTGTGGTATTATAGTACCACAAGCAGGCATCGAGGTCAAGCTGGATGCCGTCGGCGAACAGGTTAATGGCCTCGGAAGTCAATAGTCCGTACCTTTTGCGCGGACGTTTTCTCACGCTTGTTGCTCTCCGATGCGCTTGACGATCGGCTGACTCTTCGGGCGCCGGGGAGCTTCGGGTTGGACGCTCGCACGTGGCGGCGCCAAACAGGTTAACGGGGTCAGGCCAAGCAAGCCTTTTGCCTCGGCTCGCTCGACCGTGACGAGAATCCGGTCGCTCGCGCTCCCGGCTCGCCACGCCCCAGAAACTTCTCCGTGCCGCTGCGCCGGCCAGGCAAATCGGCGGGATCGACTTCACGCGGCCGCGGCCACGCCGTCGTCGGGAGGAATCGAGACCTCCGCGACGCTCGTAGGCGGAACGGTCGAACCGCGTCGTCCCAGTTCGTCGTCGGCTCGGCGATAAGGTTTTTCTCGAAGCGGGTCTTGCCCTGGTCGTCGAGGATGTGGAGGTAGAGGGTCCTTGCGTGCAGATCGCCGGCGGCGTAGAATCGGTGTGGTTGGTTGTAGAATCTCATCATGGTCTCCGTTGGGGTGGGCCGCCCTGATCCCGCTTCGTGGTTGCCGGCGCTACGTACGTCGGCTGAAAGATCCACGTTGAGACCGGGGCAACCCGTGATCTCTTTACTCATTGGGACAGGCCAACGGCCCATCCCAACCGAGGCCATGAA
>JBKKAI010000341.1:0-9208 GCA_046714815.1 Terriglobia bacterium
GACTCGATCGGCTCAATCGAATCACAATCGAGGAAGGCAAAATGCGGAGGCCGTCCCTGCATTCGCGGCTTCCGAATTCGCGTGACGGATGTCCTCGAGCTATTGGCCAACGGAGCGTCCGTGGACAGATCCTCTCTGACTATCCGTTCCTCGAACAAGTTTGAGTACGCAGCGCACCTTGCCGATCATCCTGACCAACAACCGTTGAGAGGCTGAACTTTGCGTTTCGCAGGGGCGTCGGCCTGCGAAACAGCGGGAGCGGGATCGCGCGGCCGGAAGAGGGCGGCATGGGGCACAATGGGTCCGAGTCGGGTGCGTTCCGGACCTTCGCGTTTATCCAGTTGCGTTGACGCGTAATTCTTCATTGCGCCGAAGGCGGAAGTGGCGGTGAGGGAGGGATTCGAACCCCCGGTGCCGTTCCCAGCACAGCCGCTTTCGAGGCGGCCCGATTCAACCACTCTCGCACCTCACCGCATGGGGAAAACTACCCGGACGTTCGCTTCTGCTGAAAGAAGGCGCGGACCATTTCCGCGCACTCGCCGCCCAGAACGCCGCCGGTGATCTCGGCGCGGTGGTTCAGGCGGGGGTCGTCGGCGAGCCGGTAAAGCGAGCGGACGGCGCCGGCCTTGGGATCGTCGCAGCCGTAGACCAGCCGCGCCAAGCGCGCCTGCACGATGGCGCCGGCGCACATCGCGCAAGGCTCAATTGTAACATAGAGCGCGCAGAGGGGCAGGCGGTGGTTGCCGGCGCGCCGCGCCGCGTCGCGCAGCGCCACGATCTCGGCGTGGGCCGTGGGGTCGTGGCCGGCGATGTTGCGGTTGTGGCCGCGGCCCACCACCTCGCCGCTCGACACCACCACGGCGCCCACCGGCACCTCGCCCGAGCGCTCGGCCGCCGCAGCCTCCTCGAGCGCCATCCGCATAAAGCGCTCATCCCGCTGCTCCAACTTTTCCTGTTCCACATCGCGATTCTACTGGATTTCTTGGGAGGGTTGCGGGAAAATTGGAACGAACGTTCGATTAACTGCCCCATGCGCCCCAACGGCAAGTTCGACCGGCGTCCCGCGGAAATCCTGGCCCCCGCCACCGAAGTCTTCTGCCGCAAGGGCTACGCCGCCTCCTCGATCCGCGACATCTCCCGCGCCTCCGGCGCCAGCCTCGCCGGACTGTATTACTACGTCCACAGCAAGGAAGAACTTCTCTACCTGATCCAGAAGGACGCTTTCGAGACGCTGCTGGAGCGGCTGGACGGCCGGCTGGCCGGCGTCACCGGCCCGGTCGAGCGGCTGCGCGCGCTGATCGCCAACCATCTCGCCTACTTTCTCGAGCGCCGCCAGGGGATGAAGGTGCTCTCGCACGAGTCCGACACGCTGAAGGGCCCGCACCAGGCCGAGATCGCCGCGCTGAAGCGCCGCTACTACCGCGCCTGCCTCGGCGTGGTGGAGGAGGTGCGGCGGGTGAGCCGCCGGCCCGGAGGTTACGCCGCGGGGCGCCGCCTGAACCCGCGCTTGGCGGTGCTGAGCCTGTTCGGCATGATGAACTGGATCTACACCTGGCACAAGCCGGATATGGACCCGCCGGCCGCCGCCCTGAGCGAACAGATGGCCGGCATTTTTCTCAACGGCATCCTGAACCCCAGTCGGGTGAACAGCCATCTTCCGAAGGAGAGCAGACATGAGCGCCAACGAACCGGCAATCGCACAAAAGTGGTCGGAAAAGGAACTCGTGAAGTACAGCGTCGAGCAGGGCGTGGCGCTGCTCGAAATGGACGACCCGCCGGCCAATACGTACACCTATGAAATGATGCGCGCCCTCGACGAGGCGATCCTGAATGCGCGCTTCGATGACGACGTCCACGTGCTGTTGCTGCGCGGAGCGGGCTGGAAGTTCTTCTCGGCCGGCGCCAACATCAAGATGCTGGCCACCTCCCTGCCGGGGTGGAAATACTATTTCTGCCTGCACGCCAACGAGACGCTGAACCGGCTGGAGCAGACGCCCAAACTGGTGATCGCCGCGCTGAACGGGCACACGGTGGGTGGCGGCCTGGAGATCGCCATGGCCGCCGACATCCGCCTGGCCCGCCGTGATGCCGGCAAGATCGGCCTTCCCGAAGTGTCGCTGGGCGTGCTGCCCGGCACCGGAGGTACGCAGCGGCTGGCGCGGCTGGTGGGCAAGTCCCGCGCCATCGAGTTGATGGCCACCGGCCGCACCTTCACCTACGAGGAGGCCCAGGAGATGGGCCTGGTGAACGAAGTGCTCGATTCCGATCCGGAGACGTACTGGGAGCAGGTCATGGCTTATGCCCGCCAGTTCTGCCCGCCCCACAAGGCCGCGGGCGCCGTCGGGCGTATCAAGCGCGCCGTCCAGAGCGGCCTCGAGTGCGGTTTCGGCGAAGGCCTGGCGCTCGAGCGCGAGCTGCAGCAGATACTGTTCTCCGCCGAGGACGCCAAGGAAGGGCTGGACGCCTACGTCGAGAAGCGCCCGCCGCAGTTCAAAGCCAAATGACCATGATTTGCGCCAGTAGAGAAATGCGAGGGAACCATGGCCGCCACACGGATCGGCACATTTGACGAATGGGTGGACTACTTCTACTCCTGGCTGAAGGAGATCGGCGTGGACTACCCCGAGGTTCGCAGCTACCAGTTCGAGGCCAAGTACGGCGAGCTGGCCTCGAAGGCCATCGGCCACGGCCATTACAAGGGCCAGGACCGCTGGAAGACGCTGATGCATGTCCCGGACCAGCGCATCCGCGATGCGCTGCTCAACATGATCGTCTACCAGGGGGATACCGAGTTCGCTTCCGTGGAGCAGCAGCGATTCCTTTTCGACAGCGCGCCCAACGATCACGAGCGGCAGGCGCTGGCGCGCGTGATGCGCGAAGAGATGCGCCACGGCTTTCAAATGTGCCACCTGCTGGTGACGCACTTCGGACGCACCGGCCGCGTCGAGGCGCAGAAGCAGCTCGAGCGGCGCTCGTTCGAGCGCAACCGCCTGCTCGGCTCATTCAACGAGGTGGTGGACAACTGGCTGGACTTCTACGTCTATACCGAGTTTGTGGACCGCGACGGCAAGTTCCAGCTCAACATGCTTTCGCAGTCGGCGTTCCTGCCACTGGCGCAGAGCATGCTGCCGATGCTCAAGGAGGAGGCGTTTCACCTGGGCACCGGCAACGACGGCCTGAAGCGCATCATCAAGGCGGGACGCATTCCCATCCGTTTGATTCAGAAATATTTCAACCGCTGGGTGCCCACCTCCTATGACCTGTTCGGCACCGACCACTCCACTTCGGCGCACTGGGCCTACGTGTGGGGCGTGAAGGGGCGCTACGACGAGGACCGGCGCGGCGATCCGGCCGACCTGGGGCGCCTCAACGAAGGAAATCGCGAGATGTATTTCCAGGAGTGTGCCGGGCTGATCGAGGCCATGAACAAGCTGATCCCCGAGGGGCAGCCGAAGCTGTTCCCGCCCGACATCAAGTTCAACCGGCGCATCGGCGATTACGCCGACCAGCCGTTCGGCGTGGACGGCCGCCTGCTCTCACCAGAGGAATACCGCCGGCACCTGGCCGCGGCGCTGCCGAGCGAAGCCGACAATCAGGAGTTGCACGCCATCCTGAAGGCCGGCCACTGGATTGCGCCCAAGCGGCCCGGCTCCGAGAATTGAGCGGGCATCCGGCCTGCCTGGGCCCCCATATAGCATGCTTGCCGCCGTCACACGCCTAGAACTATATCGGCACCTTCGGGCCATTTACGCGCCTTGCCGTTCGCATTAGCTTGTGCTCTGCCCTCAGGTGAAGAAGGAGCAAGAAGGAAGAAACATTGTCACATTCATCGCCATCGGCTAACGCTATGAACTCACCCGCCCCCACGGGTCACATGGATATTCCGCGAACCTGCCTGCGATGCAGCACTTCCCTCAAAATCCGCCCGCGAGCGATTGAGGCCAAAACTGAGAGTTACACCTTCCCGTGCCCGATGTGTGCCTGTCCCATCACGGTTTCGGCCACAGGGTGCAGAGACGTCCTGTGCCTCATCCCCTGCGTCTGTGGCAAGGCTCTGGAGGTCACAGTCGAACTGCAGTATGCGCCCATCGTCGCATTGCCGACGAGCGAGGCCCCGGAAGAGACCGGCGTGATCTACGAGCACCTGACAATGAAGAGAAGCCGGGTGCTGTGTCCGGATTGCCAGCGGCCGCATTTCGTGTTCGGCACGGTTCGAGAGATCACGTAACCGGCGAGCGCCGCATCGCCCTGGGCGGTTCGTCCAGGGCGAGCCACTCGAGCAGCGCCAGCGAGCGTGCGGCGAGCGGATATCGGTCGCCGGACTTGAAGCGTACCGTGCCGGCGCCGGCGCCGGACGCGGCCGGCGGCAGCCAGCCGCGCGTGGTATCCAGGTGACAGTGCCAGCTTCCGCCGCCGTTCTTCGGCAAGCGGAAGGGCACCTCGTCGTCGTGGGCGTTGAGCAGAACCAGGAACATGGAATCGGAAAGCGTGTGCCCGCGCACATCCACTTCGTTGAGCTTCCGGCCGTCCACCACAAAACCGAGCGAGCGGGCGAAGTGCCGCCCCCAGTCTTCCGGCGCCATTTCGCCGCCGTCGGGACGAAGCCAGGTGATGTCCTTGCATTGATCGAGGCCGGCGGCGCCCTCGAAGAAGCGGCGGCGCTGGAAGGCCGGATGTTGCCGGCGGAAGATGACCAGGCGGCGAACAAACTCGAGCAGGCCGGCGTTTTTCTCGGCCAGGCTCCAGTCCAGCCAACTGATTTCGTTGTCCTGGCAGTAGGCGTTGTTATTGCCGCGCTGCGTGCGGCCGAACTCGTCGCCGGCGCAGATCATCGGCGTGCCCTGCGAAAGCAGCAGGGTTGAAAAGAAGTTGCGGGCCTGGCGGCGGCGCAGCTCAAGCACCGCGGCGTCCTCGGTCTCCCCTTCCACGCCGCAGTTCCAGCTCAGATTCTGGCCGGCGCCATCGCGGTTCTGCTCCAGGTTGGCCTCGTTGTGCTTGGCGTTGTAGGCGGTGAGGTCGGCCAGCGTGAACCCGTCGTGGCAGGTGACAAAGTTGATGCTGGCGCCCGGAGTGCGCCCGTCCTCCCGGTAGAGGTCGCTCGAGCCGGTGAGCCGGAAGGCCAGCTCCGGCGTCTGGCCCTGATCGCCGCGCCAGAAGCGGCGGACCGTATCGCGATAGTGCGCATTCCATTCGCACCAGTCCACAGGAAAATTCCCCACCTGGAAGCCGCCGTCGCGGACGTCCCAAGGCTCGGCGATCAGCTTCACGTTGTTGAGCACCGGGTCCTGATGCAGGATGTCGAAAAAGGAAGACAGGCGGTAGACGCCGTTCTCGCCGCGGGCCAGCGTGGATGCCAGGTCAAAGCGGAAGCCGTCCACGTGCATCTCCTGCACCCAGTATCGCAGGCTGTCCATCACCATCTGCATCACGTCGGGATGCATCATCCGCGGGGTGTTGCCGCAGCCGGCGAAATCCAGGTAGCGCGACGGGTCGTCCGCCGCCAGCCAGTAGTAGGACTGGTTGTCAATGCCGCGCCAGGCCAGCGTCGGGCCGAGGTGATCGCCTTCCCCGGTGTGGTTGTAGACCACGTCGAGGATCACTTCGATGCCGGCGCGGTGGAGCCGCTTCACCATCTGTTTGAATTCTGTCACCTGGCCGCCGAGCGCGCCGGAAGCGCTGTAGCGCCCGTCGGGGGCGAAGAATCCCACGGTGTTGTAGCCCCAGTAATTCGTCAGGCCCCGGCCGGTCAGGAACTTCTCCGGCTGGCATTCGTGCACCGGCAGCAGCTCCACGGCCGTGACGCCCAGGCTGTTCAGATATTTCAGCACCGGCGCCGCGCCGAGCGCGGAGTAGGTGCCGCGGATGGCCGGGTCCAGGCCGGGGAAGCACCGGGTAAACCCGCGCACGTGCAACTCGTAGATCACCGAGTGGTGCAGCGGCGTGCCGGGGCGGCGGTCGCCGTCCCAGTCGAAGGCCGGGTCGAGCACAACGCAGCGCGGCATCGCGGCGGCGCTGTCGGACTCGTCGCGGGCCTCTATGTCCTGCGGACGCGCCGGATCATGCGACAGCGGCGACCCGCGGCTCCAGTCCACCTTCCCCGTGATGGCCCGCGCACACGGGTCGAGCAGCAGCTTCGCGGCATTGAATCGTTGCCCGCGGCGCGGGTTCCACGGGCCGTGCACCCGGTAGGCATAGAGCTGGCCGGGGCGGCAGTCGGGCAGGAAGCCGTGCCAGACGTGGCGGGTTTTCTGCCCCAGCAGGAACGTGCGCGCAGGCCGGGCGTCGAGCGGGCCCGCGAACAGGCACAACTCCACGCGCTCGGCATGTTCGGAGAACAGCGCGAAATTCACGCCCTGTCCCGTCCACGTGGCGCCGAGCGGAAGACTTTTACCGGGCCACACGGCTACGGCTTCAGAAACATGTTGAGGAGGCGGACCGCCACGCCCTTCTTGATAGAGCCCTCCATCTCCTGCACCCGGACCACTTCGGCATGTTGTGGCCGCTCCTGCGAGGGCTGGGTGGGGATGTAAGGGAACGTGACGTCGAGCATCATCCCGCGCTCGTACTCGCCGAACACCAGAAAGAACACTCCGTTGCGGGTCATGTTGATGATAGTGCCGACTTCGGAGCGTTTTCCGACCGCAACCAGAATCTTGGTTTCCTTGCCCAGGCGATATCGCTCACGGCGATCCGGACCCTCAAACTTTGGCTTCGGCGAATCACCCGCCGGCTTCGGCGCATCATCCGTTGGTTTCGGCGGATCACCCATAAAGTGCCTGATTAATGCAATACACCCGGTGCACACGGGAATCAACTGTTTTCGGGGGACCGGGTACCAAATTGACCGCTCTTTTCAAATCTGCCAGTATGCCTCTGCCAAAGACTGCGTCGGCCACCGCAGACCACCGATGAAGAATTCCGTCCTCAGCCTCGTGTTCGTAACGCTGGTCGCGATTCTCGGGACAGCCTGCCGCCGGACGGGCCCGCCCTACGGTCCGCGCGAAGCGCTCGCAACGTTGCGGATCGAGGAGGGCTTCCGCATCGAGCTGTTCGCCGCCGAGCCGGACGTGGTTTCGCCGGTGGCCATGGAGTTCGACGAGGATGGGCGGATTTTCGTGGTCGAGGACCGGGGCTACCCGCTCGAAACCACCCGCAACCTGGGCCGGGTGAAGCTTCTCGAAGACCGCGACGGCGACGGCTACCCCGACCGCACCACGATCTTCGCCGACAACCTGCGAATGCCCACCGGAGTGATGCGCTGGAAGCGGGGCCTCCTGGTCACCGACGCGCCGCACATCTGGTACCTGGAAGACGCCGATGGCGATGGGCGGGCCGAGATCCGGCGCGTGGTGCTCACCGGGTTCGCCTTCACCAACCCGCAGCACACCGTCAACGGGCTGGTATACGGACTGGACAACTGGATCTACGTGGCGCACGAGAATCCCACCACCGCGATCATCTTCAAAGAACAGTTCGGGGACCGCGGCGGCGACATCCGCTTCGCCGGCGGCACCCGGAGCGAAAGCTCCGGATTGCCCGCGGTCAGGGAGCGTGGCCGCAACATCCGCTTCCGCCCGGACAGCCTCCAGTTGGAGGCGCTTTCGGGGACCTCCCAGTTCGGCCACGCCTTTGACGAGTGGGGCCACCACTTCACACAGAACAACAGCAACCATATCCGGCACGAGGTCATCGCCGCGCGATACCTGAAAAGAAATCCCGACCTCCCCGTGTTGACCGCCATGGAGGAGATCGCCGACCACGGCGCGGCCGCCCGGGTTTTCCCGATCACGCAGCAGCCTCGCTTCCAGATGCTGACCAATGTCGGCGAATTCACTTCGGCCTGCGGGCTGACGCTGTACCTGGGCGGCGCGTTTCCCGCGGGCTTCGAGCGCAGCGCGCTGGTCGCCGAGCCGGTGCACAACCTGGTCCACCGCGATGTCCTGGCGGACCAGGGATCCACGTTCGCCGCGCGCCGCGCCCGCGCCCGCGACGGCGGCGGGGTTGGCGACGACGACGGCGACGGCGACGGCGTCGAATTCCTGGCCTCCACCGATAGCTGGTTTCGCCCGGTGAATTTCTACACCGGTCCCGACGGCGCCATCTACCTGCTCGATTTTTATCGCCTGATCGTCGAACACCCAGAGTGGATGTCCACGCACACCCACACGTCGAGCGAGCTGCGCCTGGGCGAGGACCGCGGCCGGATTTATCGAATCACGCCGGCGACCCGGAGCGTAAGCTCCGGGCAGCCGCTGACACTGACACGGGGCGTCCGATTGGGAAGCGCCTCCGATCAGGAACTGGTGCGCCATCTGGCCAACCCCAATCAATGGTGGCGGCGCACCGCGCAGCGGCTGCTGGTGGATCGGAAAGCCCGGGCGGCGGCGCCCGAGCTGGTCCGGTTGTTCGAAAGCAGTCCCTCGAGCCTGGGACGCCTGCACGCGCTCTGGACCTTGGAAGGGCTCGAGGCGCTGGACATCGCGGTGGTGGAGAAAGCCCTGGCCGACCCTGAACCCGGTGTCCGAAAAAACGCCATCGTCCTTGCAGAGCCGTACTTGGCCGGCGCTCCGCGTTTGGCCGCCGCTCCCCACCTGGTCGAAAAGCTCATCGCCACGGCGGGAGACCCCGACCCGAAGGTGCGCTTCCAGCTCTTGAGCACGCTCGGCTCGGTGGACAGCGTGGCCGCGCGTCCTGTTCGCGACCGGCTGCTGCTCGAGAATATCGAGGACCCCTGGTTCCAGCTCGCCGCACTCAGCGCGTCCTCCGGAGATGCGCCGCGGCTGTTCGAGCGTGCCGTTCAGGGGCGCGATGGGCTGACCGCCTCCCCGAGCAAAGGGCGCGCGGCCTTCTTCCGCCAGGTGAGCTCGGTGATCGGCGCGCGCCGGAAGAGTTCGGAGGTCGAGCGCGTATTGTCCGTGGTGGCCCGCCCTGCCGCGAACGACGGCTCGGAGTGGTGGCGCTCTGCCAGCCTTGAGGGCTTGACGCTGGGCATCCGCCGGGCCGGCGCTTCGGGTGACCGCCGCGCCGGCGGCGCCGACGGTGCTGGCGGCTGGCGCGCCGCGACGCGGGTCTTGCTCGGGCTGGCGGCCGATCCGCAGCCTCCTGTACGTCGCGCCGCCATACGGCTGCTCGAAGTGGTCGGCGTCGCCGGTGGCGCTTCCGCGCCGGCCATTTCTGCCGCGGCGAAAGTTGCCGGGGACCGCGCCGC
>JBKKAI010000342.1:0-10554 GCA_046714815.1 Terriglobia bacterium
CTTGCCGCGCGCGCCGGGGATCGAAACCGAAGCGCAAGGAAGGGGCTCCGCACACTTCGGAGCATTCCGCAGCCGTGGTATGATGGAAGTTGGAACGAGGCCCTTACCGATGAGCGTGGGTTTCTGGAAACAGATCGCCGCTACCCTCCGACGCTTAAGTCCCAGGCAGATCCAGAGAGACGCCGTCCGGCCGTTTTCGCTGGCGTTGGTTGCCACCGGGGAAGAGATCCGGCATTGGATGCCGGTGTTGGTGCCCCCCGGCGACGGCGAGCGCAAGCGCGAGCAGGCCCTGAAGCGGCTGTTCACCATTCCGCTGCCGGTTTCGCGAGCGTACGCGGAGATGCTGCCGCGGTTTGACTTGGTGCTGGCCACGCCTGCCGGAGCGGCCGAACTCCGCGCCCACCAGCGGGACTACGTGCTGTTGCCCACGGTAGCCGACGGCGAGGGAGCCTGGGCCGAATCGGTGATGGAAGAAGTCGCCGGCGCCCGGCCGGAGATCTCTGTGCCGCTGGCGCGCCATTACTGGCCGTTGCGCGACGCGGTGGTGGACCGCATCATCCGCACCGTGGCGCGCGAGAATGCCGCCTTCGCCATCCTCAGCGCGCTGCCCAACGTGATTCCCAGTCCCATCGAGCTGCCCTGGGCCATCGGAGAATTTGCGTCCGACACGGCGATCATCACCACCAACCAGTTCCGCATGGCGTTTCTGATCGCGGCCGCCAGTGACGCCCCGGTGGGCTGGGGCGACCAGAAGGGCCAGATCGCTTCGATCGCCGGGTCGGCATTCGGCCTGCGCGCCATAGCGCGCGAGCTGGCCGGCAAGCTGCCGGCGGGCGGCGGCCTGGTGGCCAAGGGCCTGATCGCCTTCGCGGCCACCTATGCGATGGGCCGCGGCCTGGACCAGTTCCACCGCGCGGGCCGCCATTTCACCCGCGGGGAAAAGAGCGCGGCCTATCGCCAGGCTTTTCGCGACGGACGCCGGCTGGTGGAGGAGATGGCGCGCAAACTTGCCGGCCGCTCCCGCGAAGCCGTGCGGCAAATCCCATCGGAGCCGCGCACCTCGGCGGGCGGCGGCTGACCCACAACCAGGACACCCGGAGACCGGAGAGAAAACCATGTTCAGTGAAAACGATGCAAGATCGCTGGCCGAATTCTCCGCCGAGGATTTTCTGCTCACCAGCCTTTATTTCCAGGCTCCCAAGGCGGCCAACCGCGCCCACCGCGACGAGCTGATCCGGTTGAAGCAGCTCTTCCGCGAGGCGCGCCGCCAGTGGGAGAAGCGCGACATCGAACCGGGCAAGATCGAGTCGCTCGAAAAAGACACCGAGCAAATGATCGAAGCGCTTTCCATCGCGCCGTCCAACGGTTCCGGCGGCCGCGACCTGGCGCTTTTCTCCTGCGCCGGCCGTTCGTTCTTCAAGTCGCTGCCCCTGCCACCCGGCCTGGACGAAGGCTGCGCCGGCGTCTTCGTCGGCGAAACCTTCCGCCTGCGCCCGCTGGTGGCGCTGCAGGACCAGAATCCGCGGCACTGCCTGGTGATGCTGGACCGCGAGCGCGCCTTCATCAGCGAAGTGATCATGGGGGAAGTGGAAGACCAGAGCAGCTTCAAGGACGAGGTGCCGCCGCGCGTACGCGCCACCGATTGGGGCGGCTTCCGCGAGCGCCGCATCGAGCGCCATTCCGACCAGGAAGCCGCCCGGCACTACGAGCGCGTGGTGGAGGTGCTGGTCGAGATCTTCAAGCGGCGCCGCTTCGACCGCCTGGTGTTGGCCGGCCACAAGGAAAACTTCTCGGAGTTCGAAAGTCACCTGCCCGAAGACCTGCGCAAGCGTGTCGTGGGCCGCTTTCCGGCCGACGCGCACACCATCACCGGCGACGAGGTCCACGCCCGGGCGCTCGAAACGGTGCACGAAAGCGACCGCGCCGAGAAGCAGCGGCTGGTCGCGCTGGTCCTCAACAACGCCGGCCCGCAAGGGCTGGGCGTCCTTGGGCTGGATGCCACGCTCGAAGCGCTGGGCAAGAAAGAGGTGCAGGTCCTGCTGGTGGGCGAGGGTTTCGCCGCCGGTGGCAAACGCTGCTCCCACTGCGGCTACCTGGGCGGCGTCTCGCGCTCGGACTGCCCGTTGTGCTCCACGGCGCTCGAACAGGTGGACGACGTCGTGGACCACGTAGTCCGCCAGGCGCTCCTCCTCGATTCCAGCATCCGTTTCATCGAAAGCGGCATTTCCGGAAACGGGGCCGGAACCGAGGCCGAAACCGGCGGAAACGGAAGCGATGTCGCCGGCTTTGAGGCCGGCGGCAACATCGGCGCGGTTCTGCGCTACCGCTCCGAGTCGCACCCCGCCGTCTGACATTTGGCAACACCTTCCATCCCGTGGCACAGGCATTCCTGCCTGTGCGGTGTTTTTTCAGAAAGTTAGCAACGCGAGCTGCCGGAGGACAGGCGCGAGGAGACAGGGACAGACTTCGGGGGCTGACTTGCCGCGTCCCCGGATGATTGTAGTTGCGGGGCCTCCTGGAGCCCATTTCATGAATTATCAGGGCTACGCGCAATACCGTTCACTTAAGCGAAAGGTGCCTAAAGTGCGCGATCCTGGGAGCGCGGGCGTCTCGCCCGCAAATGCTTCAAACGAATCAACCGCGTTGGGGCAAGATGCCCGCGCTCCCAGGCTCCGAGAAGCGCCGACAGCTTAAGTAAACGGCGTAACCCCTCGTAGGCTTGGGCCGCGGCTACCAACTGCAGGCCCTGCCGCACTGTCGCGGTGATCCCTTCGCCGGCCGAGTGCTGGGCTCTCCGCCAAGAGATCTTCCGGAAGATGGACGGTGACTTTTCTGGTAGCCATGAACCCAATCTGCCAGCCTCAATGCCATAAAGTCCATCCTACCCGCGTCCCGCTTTACGCTGGGCGCCGCCGTCTGTTACCTTAGAAGTTTCCCATGGAGACCATAAAGATCAGCCTCCCGGACGGGACCAGCAGGGAATACCCGAAGGGCGCCACCGTGCTCGACGTGGCGCGCTCGATCGGCCCGCGCCTGGCCGACGCCGCGCTCGTTGGGAAAGTGAACGGCAACCTGGTCGAGCTGAAGCGTCCTATCGAGAACGACACCGAGCTGCGCATTCTCACGGCCCGGGACCCCGAAACGCTCGAAGTCTACCGGCACTCGACCGCGCACCTGCTGGCCGCCGCGGTGATGGAGCTGTTCCCGGAGACGAAGCTGGGCATCGGGCCGCCCACCGACACCGGCTTCTTCTACGACTTCCAGCGTGAAACTCGCTTTACCGAAGACGACCTGGAAAAGATCGAGAAGAAGATGGCCGAGCTGGCGCAGAAAGATTTGCCCTACGATCGCGTTCTCATTCCCAAGGAGGAGGGACTGGAGAAATTCGCGGCGATGGGCGAGCAGATGAAGTGCGAGCTGATCCGGGAAAAGGCCGAGGACATCTTCTCCTGCTATACGCTCGGGCCGGGTTTCATTGATTTCTGCCGCGGGCCGCATATCCCCTCGTCGGGCAGGATCAAGGCGTTCAAGCTGCTCTCGATCGCCGGCGCCTACTGGAAGGGCGACGAGCGCAACCACCAGATGCAGCGCATCTACGGCACCAGCTTCTTCACGGCGAAGGACCTGGAGGAGCACCTGAAGCAGATCGAGGAGGCCCGCAAGCGCGACCACCGCAAGCTGGGCCGCGAGCTGGACCTGTTCAGCATCCAGGAAGAGGCCGGGCCGGGCCTGATCTTCTGGCATCCCAAGGGCGGCCGCATCCGTAAGATCATGGAAGACTGGATGCGCGACGAGTATCTCAAGCGCGGCTATGACCTGGTGTACACGCCGCACGTGGCGCGGCTGGAGCTGTGGAAGACCAGCGGCCACACCAACTTTTACGCGCAGAACATGTTTACGCCGATCGAGCTGGACGACGCCCACTACCAGCTCAAGCCCATGAACTGCCCCTTCCACATCCTGATTTATAAGGACCGGCTGCGCAGCTACCGCGAGCTGCCGGTGCGCTTCGGCGAGCTGGGCACCGTCTACCGCTACGAGCGCAGCGGCGTGATGCACGGACTGCTGCGCGTGCGCGGCTTCACCCAGGACGACGCGCACATCTTCTGCACTCCCGAGCAGATCCGCGACGAAGTGGTCGGCTGTCTCGATTTCGCCCTCGAGACGCTGCGCGTTTACGGCTTCGAGAAGTTCGAGGTGGAGCTGTCCACCTGGGACGAGGGCGCCTCGGGCAAGTACGACGGCGCGCCGGAGCAGTGGAAGCTGGCCGAGGACGCCTTGCACAGCGCGCTCGATCAACGCTCGATCGCCGCCCGCGTGATGCGCGACGAGGCGGCGTTTTACGGACCCAAGATTGACGTGAAGCTGGTGGACGCCATCGGACGCCTCTGGCAGCTCAGCACCGTGCAGTTCGATTTCACCCTGCCGCGCCGCTTCGGCCTGGAATACATCGCCGAGGACGGCAAGGCGCACCAGCCGCTGATGGTGCACCGCGCGCTGTACGGCTCCGAGGAGCGCTTCTTCGGCGTGCTGCTGGAGCATTACGCCGGGGCGTTCCCCATGTGGCTGGCGCCGGTGCAGGCCGTGGTGCTGCCCATCAGCGACAAGCACGCCGCCTACGGGCGCGGCGTGGCCGAGCGGCTCAAAGCGGCCGGCCTGCGCGCCTTTCAGGACGAGCGCAACCAGAAGGTGAACTTCAAGATCCGCGAAGCGCAGCTCCAGAAGATCCCCTACATGCTGGTCGTGGGCGACCGCGAGGCCGCCGATGGCAAAGTCAGCGTCCGCAACCGCAGGCACGGCGACCAGGGCGCCCGCGGCCTCGAGCAGTTCATTGCCGACGCCCTCGACCTCGTCGCCCGCAAAGCGCCCTCGGAATAGCCCGCTGTGCTATACTGATGGATTCGCAGTTGCAACAGGAGGACTGTTATCGCCGAACGCACTCGTATTAATGAGCGGATCCGCGCCAAGGAATTGCGCGTGATCGCCGATTCCGGAGAACAGTTGGGCATCTTGGCGCCGCACGAAGCGCTCAAGATAGCCCGCGAGCAGGGTTTGGACCTGGTAGAGATTGCCGCCGCGGCGCAGCCGCCGGTCTGCAAGATCATGGACTACGGCAAGTTCCTCTACCAGCAGAACAAGCGCCAGCACGAAGCCAGGAAACGGCAGCACCACGTGGTGGTCAAGGAAGTGAAGTTTCGTCCCAATGTGGACGAGCACGACTACCAGTTCAAGAAAAACCACGTGCTGCGGTTCCTGGAAGAAGGCGACAAGGTCAAGGCCACCATCCTGTTCCGGGGCCGCGAAATCACCCACTCCGACATCGGCCGGCAGATTCTCGACCGCTTGATTCAGGACATCGGCGACCACGGCCTGGTGGAAAACCGCACGCGCATGGAAGGCAACACCATGACCGTGATCCTGGCGCCCGCAAAAAAAGCAGTTAAGAGTTAAGAGTTATGAGTTAAGAATGAAGGTGCTTCATTTTTAACTTTTAACTTCACCGAAGGTGGACCTGTGCCGAAAATGAAATCGCATCGTGGCGCCGCCAAGCGCTTCAAGAGGACCGGAAGCGGCAAGATTATCCGCCGCCACTCGTTTGGGCGCCACATCCTGACCAAGAAGTCTTCCCGGCGGAAGCGCAGGCTGGGCCGCGAGGCTGTTCTCATAAAGGGCGAGTCGAAGAGGCTGGACCGCATGCTGCCGCGTTAGCGCGCCCGGCCATAACTGGAGAAGAAACCGTGCCGAGAGTCAAACGTGGGACCAAGCGCCGCCAGAAGCGCAAGAAGATCCTGGAGCGGGCCTCCGGATATTTCCTTACCAAGTCAAAGCTGCACCGCGCCGCCAAGCAGGCGGTGGACAAGGCGCTGCGCTATGCCTACCGCGACCGGCGCCAGAAGAAGCGCCAGTTCCGCTCGCTCTGGATCGTGCGGATCGGCGCGGCCGCGCGCGAACACCAGCTCAGCTACAACCAGTTCATCCACGGGTTGAAGGTGGCGGGTCTCGACCTCGACCGCAAGATCCTGGCCGACAATGCGGTGAATGATTCCGCCGGGTTCGGCGCGCAGGCCGACCAGGCCCGCGGCGCGCTGGCGGCCCAGCCCAAAGCAACGCCGGAAGGCGTTGCGCCGGACTAGTTACTTTCCGGCGCCCAACCGAGCCGCGACCGTAAAGGAGCGGGTTCTTGATTCCGCCGGGGGTTACGGAACCGCTCCTTACGGTCGCGGCCCGGAAAAATGCGTTTTGCGCCGGAACGTGGTTAAAGCCTCATGCAGGGCGATCACCGGGTTCACTCCAAGCTCGCCGACGTGGGTGTGCGCGAAGAAGCGCAGGTGGTCGAGTTGTTCGAGACGCTGCGCGCCGAGTTTGACCGCGAGCTGGCCGGGCTTTCGCCCGGCGACGCCGCGGAGCCATTCCGCGTGCGCTGGCTGGGGCGCAAGCAGGGGTTGCTGACCGCGGCCAACGACAACTGGCTGAAGCCGGCCGCGCCGGCTCTGAAGCGCGTGATCGGACGCCTGCTCAACGAGCTGAAACACCACTCCGAGGCGGCGATCGAGGCTCGCCGCTCCCAGGCGCCTGCCGGCGACCCGGCGCGCCTGGAAGCCGAGCGCCTGGACGTGACCCTGCCCGGGCTGCGCCGCCCGCCGGGCGGCCGCCATCCCGTGGAAGCCGCCATGGACGAGGTCCAGGAAATCTTCGTCTCGCTCGGGTACTCGGTGGAGGTCGGGCCGGAGATTGAAACCGACTACTACAATTTCGAGGCCATCAATATCCCGCCCGATCACCCCGCCCGCGATGCGCAGGATACCTTCTACATTGACAGGGACAGGGACTACCTGCTGCGCACGCACACCTCGCCGGTGCAGATCCGCGCGATGGAGCGGCAGCAGCCGCCGCTGCGGGTGATCGCGCAGGGCAAGGTCTACCGCCGCGACAATCCCGACGCCACGCACTCCTTCATGTTTCACCAGTTGGAGGCCATCGCGGTGGACACCAACATCACCCTGGCCGACCTGAAGGGGACGCTCGACTATTTCATGAAGCGCTTCTTCGGCCCGCATGTGCGGACGCGCTTCCGCCCCAGCTTTTTTCCCTTCACCGAGCCCAGCGCCGAGATGGACATCTCCTGCCACGTCTGCGGCGGGAGCGGCTGCCGCGTCTGCAAGCATTCCGGCTGGATCGAGCTGCTCGGCTGCGGCATGGTGGACCCGGCGCTCTACAAGTTCGTCAATTACGACGCGGCCCGATATTCCGGCTTCGCCTTCGGATGCGGCCTGGACCGCCTGGCGATGATGAAGTACGGGATCAACGACCTTCAGCTTTTGTTTCAGGGGGACCTGCGGCTGCTGCGCCAGTTTAAATAACCCGGTCTCATGCTTTTCTTATCCCGTTGGCTGCGCGAGTTCGTGGACATCCCGGTGGACGACGCCCGCCTGGCCGAAGACCTGACCATGGCGGGGATCGCCATCGAGACGGTCGGGACGGCCGAGAACGGCGAGCCGGTGCTCGACGCCGACATCACCACGAACCGCCCCGATGCGATGAACCATTACGGCGTGGCGCGGGAAGCCTCGGCGATTTACGACCGCGACCTGAAGCCGTACGGCGCCCGGCCGAGGGAAGGCGCGCAGCCGGCTGCCGAGCGCAGCGTAGGCTCCGGGCCGCCGGCTGCGGAGCGCGCCTCAGTGGAAATCGCCGACCCCGATCTTTGTGCGCGTTATTCGGCGAGGGTGATTACCGGCGTGAAGGTCGGGCCGTCGCCGGAATGGATGGTGCGGCGGCTGGAGGCGGCCGGCGCGCGCTCCATCAACAACGTCGCCGACGTCACCAATTACCTGCTGATCGAGTTGGGACACCCGCTGCACGCCTTCGACCTGGACACGCTGGCCGGGCGGAAGATCATCGTCCGCCGCGCGCGCCCCGGCGAAAAGCTGGTGACGCTCGACGGCGTCACCCGCGAGTTCACCACCGATGACCTGATGATCGCCGATTCCGAGCGGGCCGTGGCCATCGCCGGCGTGATGGGCGGCGGCCAGACGGGCATCCGCGAAGGCACCACCAACGTGCTGCTGGAAAGCGCCTGGTTCGAGCCGCTGGCCGTGCGCCGCACCGCGAAGCGCCAGGGCATGCACACCGACGCCAGCCACCGCTTCGAGCGCGGCGCCGACCTGGCCATCACCGCCGTGGCCGCCGGCCGCGCCGCCGAGCTGATCCGCGAAGTGGCCGGCGGCGAAATCCTCGCCGGCGTGCTCGACGTTTTCCCGGCGCCCGGCAAGCGCCCGTCGCTGATCCTGCACGCCCGCGAGCTGGAGCGCATCCTTGGCGCACCGGTCCCCCCGGGCGACGTGCTGCGGATTCTGACCCGCCTCGGCTTTCGCGTCGCCGCCGACAACGCCGGCCAGTGGATGGTCGAGCCGCCGTCGTTCCGCCTGGATGTCGAGCGCGAGATTGACGTGGTGGAGGAGGTGGCGCGGCATTACGGCTACAACCGCTTCCCCAACCGGCTGCCCGCTTCGGCCGGCGTCGCACGCCGCGCTCCGAACTGGGAGCCGGAACGCGCCCTGCGCGCCACCGCGCGCGGCCTGGGCTACAGCGAGAGCATCTCCTACAGTCTGATCCCGGCGCGCGACGCCGAGCGCTTCGCCGCGCGCGGCGCGAGGCCGGTGCGCATCGCCAACCCCATCAGCGAGGAAGCCGCCGCACTGCGCACGTCCGGCGTGCCCAGCGCCCTCCATGCCGTCGAGTGGAACCTGAACCGCGGCGCGCGCTCGGTGCGCCTGTTCGAGATCGGGAAAATCTATTGGGGAGAGAACGGACGCCCCGATGCGGGATATGCGGAGCTTCCGGTCTTGACCCTGGCGGCTTCGGGCCCGGCGGTGGAATCCTCACTCCATCTCGGAGCGGCCCCCGTAACGCCCGGCGCCGGCGACCCGGAGCATTCGCCGCGGACTGCCGCCGGCTTCTTCGAGCTGAAGGGCGATGTCGAGACTCTGCTCGACCTGTTCGAGCACGCCCACCTCTATTTTGATTCCGCGGCCGGCGTGGACTATTATCATCCGGGCCGCGCGGCGCGCGCGGCGATGGATGGCGAGACGGTGGCGCGCTTCGGCGAGATTCACCCGCGCATCGCCGCCGAGCGCAAGCTGCGCCAACCGGTGCTGGTCGCCGAGCTGCTGCTCGACCGGCTGTACGCCCGCGGCCTGCGCCGCCCGCGCTACCAGCCGCCGCCGCGCGTGCCTGCCGTCGGCCGCGACCTTTCGCTGCTGGTCCCCGAGGGCGTGACTTTCGAGCAGGTCGCCGAGACGGCGCGGCGGCTGGGGATCGCCGAGCTGGCGGAGATTCAGCCTGCGGAGATTCTCCGCGGCGGCCCGGCCGGCGGCAGTCCGCAGCGTATGCTCCAGGTTGCCGGCGAGGGCCGCTACGGCCTGCTGCTGCGTCTTTCGTTCCAGCGGCCCGACCAGACGCTTTCCGACCCGGAAGTCAACGAATGGAGCCGCGCCATCGCCGCGGCCCTGGAAGAAAAGCTGAAAGTGATTCAACGGACCTGATATGACCCAACCCGCCGCATCCGATCTTCAGATACTGGAACAGCTCCAGTCGCTCGAGGAGCGCATCGTCAGCGCCATCAAGTTGCTCAAGGAGCGCGAGGATGAGACGCGCCGCGCGCGCCGCGAGGCCGAAAGCGAAGCCGCGCGCTTGCGCGCCGAACTGGCTGCGCGCGACGGCGAATTGGCCGCGCTGCGCAAGGAGCGCGAAGAGGTCCGACGCCGCGTGGAAAAACTCCTGGCCCAGGTCAATTCCCTCACCGCCGAGTAGCGCCGGCCTTCTTCAAGGGCCGCACCTTGATGTTTCGGAACTCGAGCGGGTTGTCCTTTTGACACTGGAAACCAATCACGCCGGAAGCGTGAGCGTTATTGCGGGTGTCGAGCAGGGTGCTGCCGTTCAACACGATCACGAAATGGTCACCGTCGGCAGTGATCTCGTAGCGGTTCCACCGGTCAGCAATGATCTTGGTCTCCGCTGCCTTGGCGGATCCAACCAGGCTGCCCGTGTTGTACCCGGCCGGTTGATAGTCCCAGATCTGCAACTCGTAACCGGTGCGATGCGGTTCGCCCTCTTTTTGTGACCGCAGAAAGACGCCGCTGTTCACCTTGGCCCCGCCACGGAATTCCAGTTTCAGGACATAGTCTGAATACACCTCCGACGTACCCAGCCAGCTCGGGGTGGCGCCGCCGCAGGCGATCGCTCCATTCTCCACTCTCCAGTCCCCGTTTGAGCCCGGGACAGATGTTGGGCGGGCTTCCCAGCCAGAGAGCGTCTGCCCATCGAACAGCAGAATCCAGCCTTCTCTCGATTCCTTTGACGCCAGGGTGTTGGGCCGGTTCTGGGCGCTTGCCAAGCCGGTCACCAGCAGTACAAGACCGATTGCCATCATTAGCCCGCGGGTGCACATCATCACGCGCTCCTTAATTAACAGCCAGTGGTAAGACCGGCCACTGAGGCACAGAGCACACAGAGCGAACAGGGAAGGGTGGAAGTTCCGCTCTGTGATCTCTG
>JBKKAI010000343.1:0-2890 GCA_046714815.1 Terriglobia bacterium
GCGTACGACCGCCGCGACTGTCGCGCTGGCGCCCGCCTTGTCCGCACCGGCAGGCCGGGCGGGCGCTGAAAAATTCCCGCGAAGGCGCCAGGCCGCACAGGCAAGAATGCCTGTGCCACATCAATACGTGGCACAGGCTTTCCAGCCTGTGCGAGTTTTGTCGTACACTCCTGCGATGAGGAGGTCCCCAACTATGCCTTCCACCCGACGCGATTTCCTGAAGACTTCAGCCGCTGCCCTGGCCCCCACCTCTGCGGCCGCCGCCGCGACACAGAAATCGGCCGCCGCCGCGCGGGTGCACCAGCCCGACGGCCGCGCGCTCGAGCGGCTTTCCGACAGCCTGTTTCTGTTCCGCGACACGTGCAATGTCTTCCTGCTGAAAGACGGAAACCGCGGGCTGCTGATTGACTTCGGCTCGGGCGCGGTGCTCGATCACCTGGGCGAGGCCGGCGTCACCAGGGTCGAGTGGCTGCTGCACACGCACCACCACCGCGACCAGTGCCAGGGCGATGGCCGCGCCGTGAAGGCGCGCATCCCCATCGCCGTCCCGTCGCACGAGCGGCACTACTTCGCCGACGCCGAGAACTTCTGGCGCAACCGGCGCGTCTTTCACCTCTACAACGTGCGCAACGACTTCTTCACCGTCACCCGGGATATCCCGGTCGAGCGCGGCCTGCTCGATTACGAGGTCTTCCGCTGGGGACGCTACGAATTGCTGGTGTTGCCGACGCCGGCGCACACCATGGGCTCGATCACGCTGCTGGCCCAGGTAGACGGCCGCAAAACGGCCTTCTCCGGCGACCTGGTGCATTCGCCCGGCAAGGTCAAAAGCCTCTTCGACCTGCAATACAACTACGGCGCGGTGGACGGCATTGATTTCGCCGTGCACTCGCTGGCGCGGCTGCGCGAAGCCGGGCCGGAGTTGGTGTGCCCGTCGCACGGCGAGGCGTTCGCCAGCCCCGACGCCGGGCTGGCCGAGCTGGCGTCGAAGCTGAAGCGCTGGTACCACTTTTACGGGCAGCGCAGCCTTACCGCCGAAAACACCCTCAAGCCGATCACGCCACACCTGGTGGCCGGCGTCTCGACCACCTCGTCGTTCTACGCCATCCTGAGCGACAGCGGCAAGGCCATGTTCATTGACTACGGCTCGGCCAGCGGCAATTTCTTCAGCTCCATGCTGAACGCCACGCCGGTGAACGACCGCATTCGCTTCGTCGAGCACTCGGTGCCCGAGCTGCGCGCGCGCTACGGGCTGAAGGCGGTGGACGTGGCCATGCCCAGCCACATGCACGACGACCACCTCAACGGGTTCCCTTTTCTGCAGCGGCGGTACAACGCGCGCGTGTGGTGCTACGAAAACATGAAGGACGTGCTGGAGCGCCCCCGCAATTACAACCTGGGCTGCATCCTGGGCGAGCCGATGCGCGTGGACCGCACGTTTCGCCACGACGAGAAGTTCCGCTGGGAAGAGTACGAGTTCACCATGACACACGCGCCCGGCCACACCAATTACCAGATGGCGATGTTCGTGACCATTGACGGGCGGCGGACGGCGTTCACCGGCGACAACTGGTTTCCCGCCCCGCCCGGCAGCGACTTTCAGATCCGCCACAACGTGATCTACCGCAACCACATCGAGAGCGGCGACCATGTGAAGTCCATCGAGCGCATCCTGAAAGAGGAGCCGGAATGGCTGGCGCCGGGTCACGGCGAGCCGTTCCGGGTCACGCGCGCCATGCTCGATTCGACCCGCGCGCGGATGGCGGAGCAGAAGGAAATCTTCGAGGGGCTGATTGCCGACGAAGACACCAACTACGGACTGGACCCGAGCTGGGTTTCGATCTATCCCTACCAGCTCGGGGCGCGGCGCGGTGAACCATTGCGCCTGCAGGTGCGGGTGCGCAACTACCGCGCGCGGCCGTCAAAGCTGGCCGTGTCGCTCGAACTGCCCGCCGGCTGGGAGGCGCGGCCTGACGTGGCGCGCTTCGACGTTCCGCCGATGTCTTCGGGCGCCGCCGATTTCACGGTCTCAGTGCCGCGCGACTGGGCGGCGCACAAGCCGCGCGTGGCGCTCGCCGCCGATGTCACCTGCGACGGCCGCTACCTCGGCCAGCTCGCCGAAGGCGTGGTAGACGTTTCTTGAATCCTGGGAGTGCCGCGCGGCGCGGTGGTGCGGCCCGGCGGCGCGCGGCGCCGAAGGCGGTTCGCACCAAGGACCGGCCGGGTTGCGGGAAGCCGCACAGAGCTCGTATGCGAAACGACGTTCCTCTTCGCCTTCAACTCCGGCCTGCCCACGGCGTGCCCCGGGTATGGGGGATCATGTGGTAGACTTTGTACCATGACTACAACCATGGATCGCGCCGGGCGGTTGGTGATCCCCAGCGAAATCCGGCGGGAAGCGGCGATCGAGCCTGGTACGCCACTGGACGTCCGCTGGCGCGACGGCGTCATCGAGATCGAGCCGCAGTCACAGCGGGTGAAACTTGAGCGAAAGGGACGTTTGCTCGTCGCCGTGCCTGTCACGAGCGTGCCGGCCCTTCGGACGACTACAGTCGAGCGGACGCGGCGCGAAGTCGCGGCGCGCCGCGGGCGCCGCTGACCGTGCCGACCTTCGCCCTGGACACGAGCTGCATCGTCGCGGCGGTTTGTACCTGGCACCAACACCACGTCGCAGCGGCGGCAGAATTGGACCGCCGGCTCCAGCGCGGTGATCTGCTGGCCGTGCCGGCCCCTGCCTTGACGGAAGCCTATGCAGTCTTGACGCGGCTTCCGGCGCCGCACCGTCTTTCGCCGGACGACGCGTGGAGATTGGTCGAGGCGAACTTCGTCGCGCCTGCTACCGTCGTGGCCTTGACCGGTATCGCGTACACGAGGCTTTTGCGACATGCCG
>JBKKAI010000344.1:0-4618 GCA_046714815.1 Terriglobia bacterium
CCGCAACACCGCCCCCAACACCGCCGGCAACACCGCCCCCAACACCAATGTTCAGCGGCGCCGGACCATCTTCCGTTTCGCCCCAAAGCAATCCGGTTGCCGGCGGAGCATCGAAGCGGCGGCCGCAGCGCTCGCAGCGGTAGTCGTGCTCATCGTTCGGGTATCCGCAAGACGCGCAAGCGATCATCTTAAGATCAGTTCAAAATCCAAAGTCCCAAGTCCAAAGTCAAAACCCTGCGACTGCCGGCTGGCGGCCGGCCCTTCCTTGCCCCAGGCGGCGGGCGATGCTAAGTTTAAAGTTCTCAATGACGCGAGCCCGCGGGAGCCTTTTCTGGTTTAGCACAGCGATTTTGGCCTGTCAGCTTGTTTTGCTTCCGGCGCCGGGCGATGTGCTAGCGCAGTCAACGTCCCCCGCCCCCATCGCCTTTGGCGCGGGCGCCGACGTGGTCCGGATCACCGCCGACCGCCAGGAAAAATTCGGCCACATTTTTCACCTGCGGGGCAGTGTCGAGGTGGTCTACCGCGACTTGCGGCTGACCGCCGACGAAGTGGACTACGACGAATCCACGCGGGACGTGGACGCGCGCGGAAACGTCCGCTTCGAGCGCCAGGCCAACCATGAAGACATCCGCGCCAACGACGCGCACTACAACCTGGGCACCGAGCTGGGCCAGTTCTACCAGGTCCGCGGCGCCACCGGGGCGCGCGCCGGCGCCGCCCAGACAGTTCTGCTGACCACAACCAATCCCTACTACTTCGAGGCCCGGCGCGTGGACAAGATCGCCGACAACACCTACATGGTCTACGACGGGTTCGTGACGTCGTGCCGCCCGCCCGACCCCATCTGGACCTTCAGCGCGCCGCGGGCGAAGGTGAAGCCGGGCGAAAGCGTGACCATTCACAACTCGCTGGTCAAGCTGGGGAACAAGATCCCGTTTTTCTTCTCGCCGTTCCTCTATCACTCGCTGAAGCGCATCCCGCGCAGCTCCGGCTTCCTGACGCCCAACGTCGGCAACTCGTCGCGCAAGGGACGCGTGTTCGGCGGTGCCTTCTTCTGGGCCATCAACCGCAGCGCGGACGCCGAGGTCGGCCTGGAGTACTACAGCGAGCGCGGCTGGGCGCAGCGCGGCACGTTCCGCGCGCGGCCGAACGCCAATACCACGTTCAGCGCGTCATACTTCGGGGTAGTGGACCGCGGGCTGAAGCTGCCCAACAGCAGCCAGCGGCTGAAGCAGGGAGGCCGCACGCTGGTGGTCAACGGGTCGAGCGAGCTGCCGCGCGGTTTTCGCGCCGTGGCCAACATCAATTACCTCAGCTCGTTTAACTTCCGGCTGGCGTTTACCGAAACCTACCTCGACGCCGTCAATACCGCGGTGCACAGCAGCGCCTTCGTCTCCAACAATTTTCGGGGCTTCAGCCTGAACGGCAAGGCGTTTCGCTCGGAAAATTTCCAGTTTTTCACCGAACGCGTGGCGGGCGACGCGATGGAAATCCGCACGATGCCCGGCGTGGAGTTTTCCAGCGTCGAGCAGCCGTTGTTCGGGCGCGAGGGAACGGGCGGCCTGGTCCGCACCCGGCGCGACTGGCCGCTCTATTTCTCGTTCGACACCGCGGCCGAAGCCCACATCCGCAACGAGCCGCGCTACCAGCGTCCGGAGCTGGCGCCGTCGCCGGCGGTGCGCAGCGGCCTGGTGAGCCGCTTCGACCTGTATCCGCGCCTCTCGACGCCGCTGCACTGGAAGGGCCTCAACCTGCTGGCTTCCTACGGTGTGCGAGCCACCCACTACGGGTCGCGCTTCCGCAACGGCCGCGTCTCGGGCGAGGACTTCGACCGCGCCTCGCAGGAATTCGGCCTGGAGTTGCGACCGCCGCCGCTCGAGCGCATCTTCCAGTCGCCGTGGAAATTCCTGGGGCGGCGCCTCAAGCACGTGGTGGAGCCGCGCGCCGGGTTCCGCTGGGTGGACGGCGTCAACGATTACCACGACATCCTCCGCTTCGACGAGCGCGACGTGGTGGCCAACACCAAAGAAGTGGAGTACGGCCTGACCAACCGGCTGTTCGGCAAGCGCGCCGACGGCGTGGTGCGCGAGGTCCTGTCCTGGGAGCTGACGCAGCGATATTTTTTTGACCCGACGTTCGGCGGCGCGCTCGTGCCCGGCCGGCGCAATGTCTTCCAGTCCACGCTGGGGCTGACCGGCTACGCCTTCCTCGACGGCCGGCGGCGCTTTTCGCCGGTGACCTCGCTGGTGCGGCTGATGCCGGCCTGGAACTTCGGCGTCGAGGCCCGCTCCGACTACGATCCCGACCGGCAGCGGCTGGTGAACACGGGCGTGACGGTGAACCTGCGCAAGGGCAACGCGTTCGCCTCCATCGGCGACTCTTACGTCAACAGCGCGGCGCACCTGCAGATCCCCTCGCACCAGCTTCGTGGCGTGCTCGGCTACGGCTATCCCAACCGGCTGGGTTTCAACGTGGGCGGCACGTTTGTCTATGACCTGCGGCAGGATCTGGCGCCTTTTTTCGGCATCCAGGGCAACTACAACTTCGACTGCTGCGGCTTCAGCCTGGAGTTCCGCCGCTTCCAATTCGGCCGCGCGGTGCGCGACGAGCGCCAGTTCCGCGTGGCCATCACCTTCGCTAATATCGGTTCGTTCGGCAACCTGAAGAAACAGGAGCGCATGTTCTAGATTTGGTGGCACAGGCATTCCTGCCTGTGCCCGCCGCCCCGCAGAATCGTAGTCCGCCCGCCCGCCGATGCGAGTTAATTAACCGTCAGGTTCGACTGGCGCCTGGCGCGCCCTTCTCGTCGCACAACTATCCATCCCTTCCGCGCCGTTTCCGGGGTCGCGGCTGACCCTTTGTTGCGCTACGACTACAAACCAATTCTGGGATTATCCGGCCGCTGCTCACCGGGATGACCGTGAGCGCTTTTCGCCGCTACAGCAGCGCAACGAATGCACCCGTCGGGCCGAGCGCCAGGGCTCTCGGTGAGCCGTCCTGGCTCGTCTCGGCGTGCAGTTTCGGCGCGTAAACTGGGCAGCGGCCTGCAGCTTTGCTACAGTTGGAAGGTTCGATTGCGCCCGCCATACTGCTCAGTAGCTCAATGTCAGAGCATCGGGCTGTTAACCGGCCGCGCCGCCGATCGCTTCCCGCACGTCTCCGATCTCCAGGAACGTCTTCCGCATTGCCGGATCCGTAATACTGCCCGCCAAATCGCGCACCAGCGCGCTAGCCCGCGTGTAGGCTTCGCGTGCCCCAGCCGGCTGCCGGCGCGACGCTCGCAGCCGCGCCAGCGACAAATGGCTCCGCCACTCGACCAACGGCATGGGGCGCGCCTTGAAAATTTCGAGAGACTGCATCAGTTCCCCTTCGCCTGTATCGGCATGGCCGTTGGCCGCCGCGATCTCGCCCAGCATCCGCCGCGCAATGGCCACGTACTTCGCCGCGCCCGCATGCTCCGCGTTCTTCAGAAATTCCCGAACATGCTCCTCGGCTTTATCGAGCTTGCCTTGCGCCTGCCAATACTCAGCCTGGGCCGCATGATGCCGGATTCCGTAGAAGCGCCAGCGGTTCCATTTCTCGCGTTCGTATAAGGGATAAATGCGCTCCAGGGCGCCGGCGGCCTTGCCGGGCTCGCCGGCCTGCAGGTAATCGTAGACCAGATTGAGCAGCGCGTTGGCCTCGGCTTCGGCTGCCCGCGTGCGCTGCGTGATCTCCACGCAGCCTTCGTTGAACTCGATGGCTTTCGCCAGGTTACCGAGCTCACGCCACACCCAACCGATGCCGTTCGGAGCCCGCGACAGCGCGACGGCATTGTTATTGCGCTGGGCCATGTCCAGAGCTTCGTTCATGGACGACATGGCCTCCGAAAAGCGGCCCTGGTTGGCGCGGGTTAGGCCCAGGTAAAACAGCGCCAGCGGAATGTGGAAGCCGTCGCGCAGCTCGATGGCGATCCGCGCCGCTTCCACTTGCTGGCTTGCCGCGCTGGCGTAATTGCTCCTCCAGAACTGCAAGATACCGTTGTAGGTCAGGCCGACGGTCATCGCGGGCCGATGATTCAGGCTCCGCGCCAGCGGCAGCGATTTTTCAAAAATGGCCCCCGCCTCCGCCATTTCCCCGGACACCATCTTGTACATCGCCCAGGCGTTGGTGGCTTCCGCCACCAAGGCCTGATTCCCGATCTTCTCCGCCAGCGCGACGGCCTCCGGGTTGTACTTCTCCATGCCCTCCACGTCGCGAGCGTTGAATGCCACGGTGCAGATACCGATCAGCGCGCGGCACTCGCCTTCCAGGTCTGCCGACGCTTTGCAAACTTCGTACATGGCTTGATAGTCTTCGCGCGCTTCCTTCAACTGTCCCAGAGCCGTCTGCGCCACCGCCCGTGTCTGCAACAACACCGCCCGTTGCGCCGGGCGCTGATCTTCGGGAAGCTTGCCGACCAGTTCCAGGCCGTGCGTAAAATGGGCCACCGCTTCGGCGTTCGCGTAACGGGAAAGGGCCGTGCCGCCGGCCTCCAGCAGATACTGGACGGCTTTTGAGAAATCGCGGCCGCGCTCGAAGTGCATCGCGAGCGCGCCGGCCGCGCGCGCATGCTCTCTGCCGTAAATCAGCTCCATCG
>JBKKAI010000345.1:0-9346 GCA_046714815.1 Terriglobia bacterium
CTTCGGCCTGAGGCAGCGTCGCGGCGTTGAGCGGCTGCCAGCGGTCTCCGTGGCCGAATTCAGCGCCGCCGCGCGGGGCGGAGCGCGCAAATTCGAGGCCGTGAATCCGGCAACTGATTCCGGCGGCCCCGCGCGGCGCCAGGTCAACGCCGGGGATCTCTCCGAGGGGCCGCAGCAGATCGAGACCCGCGGCCGGGACCGGCAACTCGGGGACCATGCTGGTCACCATGTTGGCCGGCTCCGCCGGCTCGCTCAGCCGGGCTTCGCCGTCAGGCGAAAACGTCCATAACTCGTATTGCGCCTGATCGCGGCTCAGAAACGCCAGGCGCAGCGCGACCGGCGCGGCAAAACGCTCGGGAACAAAAAGCTTTAGTCCTGTCACCAGGCGGCCGCGCCGCCGCGCGGCTTGTATTTTCCTGAGGCTGTCCAGCCACAGCAGGCCCTGGGTGATTGCGGCGCCGGCCGCCGCCTCTCCATCCTGCTCGGAGCAGGCCGCCACCGCCCAGACGCTCTGGCCGCGCGAGAGCACGGCGCGCGTCACCTGCGCGGAAAACGAGCGCTCCAGGTCGCGCTCGGCGGACAGGCGTTCGACTTTCCACCCGGGAAGCGCCTGCGCCAGCAACTTGCGGAGGCGCTCGCCGAAGCGGCTGCGGGCCACCTCACGCCGCAGGTCCGGCGCGCGCTTGGTGGAGGCCAGCAGGCGCAACTCGCCGCGCCCCACGCCAAAGCGCTGGTAGGCGAGCACCATTTCGGTGGGCGACTCGCGGCGGACTTCGAGGATGCGCCGCACGACGCTGCGCGTGTCGTCCCATACTTCCAGCAGCACCTTGCCGTATTCGGCCGCGACGCGGAAGCAGCCGGGCTCGAGCGGCATGTTCTCGCCGCCGGCCTCTTTCAGCACCGGGCGCTGGTTCCCGCAGCCGGCGAGAAACGCCACGATCCGGCCGCGAAGCTGTTCGGGAGAATCGGCGCTCACCTTACACCTTCACGGCGGGATCCACCATGACGCCTTTATCGAGATGGCGCACGGTGCGCGCATAGCGCGCCGCGCGGGCATCGTGCGTGACCAGGATGATGGTCTTACCGAATTTGCGGTTCAGCCGGCTGAGGATTTCCAGGACCTCTTCGGCCGAGTGCGCGTCGAGGTCGCCGGTGGGCTCGTCGCCCAGCACCAGCGGCGGGTCGGTGACGATGGCGCGGGCGATGGCCACGCGCTGCTCCTGTCCGCCGGAAAGCTGGCGCGGGTAATGCTCGGCACGGTCCGACAGGCCCACCAGCTTCAGCGCGGTCAGCACGTGGCTGCGCCGCTCGGCCCTGGCCAGCCGCGTAAGCAGCAGCGGCAGCTCCACGTTTTCGAACGCGGTCAGCACCGGAATCAGGTTGAAGGTCTGGAAGACGAAGCCGATATTGTGATTGCGCCAGCGCGCCAGCGCGCTCTCGCTCATGCGGGCCGGCTCGGCGCCCAGCACCTTCAGCGTGCCGCCGGTGGGCCGGTCAATCCCGGCGATCATGTTCAGCAGCGTGGATTTCCCCGAGCCGGAGGGCCCCATCAGCGCCAGAAAATCGCCCTCGCACACCTGGAGCGAGACGCCGTCGAGCGCGCGCACTTCGTTCGTGTCGCGGCGGAACACCTTCTCCACCCTGTCCGCTTCAATCAGCATTCTTCATTCATAATTCTTAATTGGCCCGGACTCGTTGTCCGGGCCTGAGCGCCGCGGGATTGCTGACGATGACCTTCTCGTCCCCGTTCAGGCCGGAGGCGACGCGAACCGACCCGTTGATTTCCTGTCCCAGCGTGATCGGCCTGAGCACGGCGCGCGAGTTCTCCACCGCCAGCACGGCGGTGCGGCCGTCGGCGGCGAACACGGCGGCCCGCGGCACCGCCAGCTCCCGCGCGGCCACCTGCCCGGCCTTGGGATCCTCGAAAAAGACGCGCGCGTTCATTTCCGGGCGCAGGTAGCCGTCGGGGTCCCGAACCTGGACCTTCACCTGCACCGTGGCCTTCTGGCGGTTGGCCTCGGGGGCGATTTCGGCCACTACGCCGCGGTAGCGGCGGTCGGGAAACGCGTCGGGCGCCACCGAGCAGGGCTGGCCCATCGAGACCCGCGCGAAATCGCCCTGGCTGATGTCCAATTCCACCTGCAGGTCGTTCAGGTCGGCGAGCGAAACCACCGACGACTTGGCGCCGCGCTCGCCGACAAACATCGTGGTGACCATCTCGCCCTGCTCGACGAGGCGCTCGAGCACGGTGCCGCTGATCGGCGCGCGGATCTGGGTGGCGTCGAGCTGGGTTTCGGCGAACTGAACGGAGCCGCGCGCCTGCGCGGACTGGGCGCGGGCGTGGTCAATTTCCTCGCGGCGCGGCCCCAGCCGCACCAGCTCGAAGCTCTTGTCGGCGGCCTCGGAAGCCGCGCGCGCCATGTCGAACTGGGCGCCGGCATTGTCGAGCGCCTCGCGCGAAACCACGCCGTCACGGGCCAGGCCTTCATGCCGGTCCAGCGTAATCCTGGCGTTGCGCAGGCCGGCCTGCGCCTCGGCGGCGCGGGCGCGCGCCTGCTGCACCTCTTCCGGGCGCGAGCCGGTTTCCATCTGGCGCCGGCGGGCTTCGGCGGCCGCGAGCGCGCCGCGCGCCTCTTCCAGCCGGGCGCGGTACTCGCCGTCGTCCAGGCGAACCAGCACCTGGCCCTTCCGCACGCGGTCACCCTTTTCCACGCCGATCCAGACGACCCGGCCGGCGACCTTGGACCCGAGTTGGATCTTGTGGTGCGCGACGGCGTAGCCGCCGGCCACCAACACCGTCACCGCTTCCTTCACTTCTTTCACACTGACGGGCGCCACCTGCACGCTCTGCGGGCGTCCGGCCAGCATCACCGCACCCGCCAGCAGCACGGCCGCTGCCACGGCTGCCGTTACCACCGTGCGCCGCGAGAAGCGGGGACCGGGCGCAGCCTTGCGCTCCGGATCAATCCGCAGTGTTTCCAGTTCCTCGGAAATGCTGTCCTGCATCGAGCCTTTTCCCCGGTCCCTCGATCCCCCGATCATTGGATCGCCGGCCCGCTGTCCGGGCGCAAAAATTGTCCGGCTTACCCGCGCAGGCCGGCCAGCAGGGGCCGCCTCGCGGCCATCTGGGCGGGCAGGAAGCCGCCGGCCAGGCCCACTCCCGCGGCAAACATCAGGCCCTGGGCGAGCAGGCCGGGCGTGATCCGGAAATGAAACGCGATTTCACTGAAAGTATAGAAGCTCATCGTGCCGGTGGAAAGCCCGTTCACCGGCAGCGCCAGCAGGCAACCCAGGACGCCGCCGGCCAGAGCCAGCAGCACCGACTCGACGACAAAGGCGATGAGCACGGAAATGCGCGTGAACCCCAGCACGCGCAGCGTGGCGATTTCGCGGGTGCGGAAAGCCACCGAAGCGTACATGGCGTTCATCGCCGCAAAGCAGGCCCCCACCGCCATGACCAGCGCGATAAACCGCCCCAGGATCTTGATGGGCATCGAGGTGCGCATCTGGTCGCGGAAGTAATCCTGCTCCGGGCGCGCCTGCAGATGAAGCCGGCGGTCGGCGCCGATGCGCACGGCCAGCCCGGCGGCGGCGGCGGAGTCGGTGGCGCGGAGCAGCACCGAGGAATAGATTTCGCTGCGATTGAAATCGTCGGCCGCCGAAGCGACGTCGGTCCACAGCTCCGAGTCATAGGCCGTGCCGGCGCCGTCGGTGAGGCCCACCACTTGCCAGTCGCCGCGTCCCAGGTTGATGGTGGAGCCGACGCCGAGCGCGAAGCGCCGGCCGAGCGTGCGGCTGAGCACCAGCTCGCGCATCCCGCCGCGGAAAACGCGGCCCTCGACCACGCGCACCTGCTCGCGCAGCAGCAACCCGGCCGGCGTGGTGCCGCGCAGCACGACGTGCGCCCGGTCGGCGCCGCCGGCGGCGTGGAGCTTACGCTCCGCGCCGGCGCGCGGGATGAAGACCAGCACCAGCAGCTCGGGCGAAACCAGTGGTTCGCCGCTCGGGTCTTTCGCGATGCCGGGCAGGTAGCGCAGGGTCTGCAGCGCCGGCACCGGCAGGCTGCTGTTGGTCTCCACCTGCGAGCCTTCGCGGATCACCACCAGGTTCAGCGGATGCCCGGTGCCGCTGAAGACTTTCTCGAGACCCTGCGCCAGCGCCATCACCGACACGAAAACAGCGACGGTGGCCGCGACGCTGGCGATGGCCATGGCCGTGCCGGCCTGCCGCACCAGCACGCTGCGAAAGTTGTAGGCAAGCGGGATGGCCATGAATTGAGTTTTTTCATTGACGATTTTTCCATTGACGATTGAAAAAGGCCAGCCCGTTCAGCCGTCAAGTTGAAATCGTCAATGTTAAAATTTCTTGCGTCTATCCGACGTGGCGCACGGCCTGGGCGATGGGCAGGCCCGAGGCCCGCAGCGCCGGCGGCGCCGCCGCTCCCAGCCCGATGGCCGCCGCCAGCGCCATCCCCAGCGTGATGGCCTCCGGCTGCACGCGCAATTGGACGATGAAGCCGCCGGTGAAGGCCTGGATGTCCGCGCGCGCGTAGAGCAGCTTCGCGCCGGCGCAGCCCAGCGCGCCGCCCACCAGCGCAATCGCCAGCGCTTCCGATAACAGCAGCGCCAGGATCAACCCGCGCGAAAAGCCCAGCGTCTTGAGCACCGCCACTTCCGCCGTGCGCTCGCGGATGGACATCGCCATGGTGGCCGCGGTCACCAGCAGGATGGTGAACACCACCACCACCGAGATGCTGGTGATCAGCAGCTTCACGTTGCCGAGCATGCTGGCGAAGGCGAGCTGGAAGGCCTTTTCGGTTTCGGTCTTGGTCGGCGCCGAGCTGTTGCGATATTTCTCGTCCACCGCCTGCGCGATCATGGGGAGCGCGGCGGCCGATTCGGCCTGGATGGCGAAGGTGCCGGCCACCCCGCGGCGGTCCATCATCTCGTCCAGGTAGTCGTAGTGGAACAGCAGCGTGGCTTCGTCGGGCGGCGTCGGCGACGTGAAGCTGCCCACCAGCTTCAGCTCGGCGTCGAACGGGTAGATGGTGCCCTTCAGCGTGATGCGGTCCCCGATCTTCCAGCCGAATCGCTGGAACAGCCGGATGCCCGCCACCGCCGCGGTGCGCTCGCGGATGAACGCCTCCTTCTGCTCGGGAGCGATCCGCAGCTCGGGAAAAATCTTGAATTCCTTGTCGGCGTCCACCGCGAACTGCGCAAAGAAATTCGACTCATCCTTGTAAATGCCGCCGAACCAGTTGGCCACCATCACTTCCTTGACCCCGGGGATCTGGCGGATCTGCTCCTTGTAGGCCAGCGGCATCCAGTTGGCGATGGAGACCTTGTGGCGGGTCCACAGGCGCAGCTCGGACTCCGGCGTGGTGGTAGTGGCCTGCAACTCGTAGAGCACCGTGTGCAGCGTAACCAGCAGGAACAGCGACGCGGCCAGGCTGAGGACGGCCAGCACCGTGCGGCGCTTGTTGCGCAGCGCGCTTTTCAGCACCAGGGAAGCGAACTTCATGGGAGTCGCGCGGAAGAAGGGGAACCAAACCAGCGCTTGAGCGCCGGCCGGCAGCCGGCCAGCGCCATGCGATGGTTCTGGCCCCTCGCGATCAGGGCTCCACGCCCAGCTTGCGCAGGACCTCGGCGGTAATGGTTTCGATCAATCCCGGCACCGACTTCATCCCCGGCAGCGCCTTTTCCAGCCCTGATTCGACGCCGGCCCGGACCTTGGCCGCATCAACCGTGACCGCCTCCGCTGCCACGGCCTCAACCTGCGGCGCGGTTGCGTCGGCTGTGGTTTCTGCCGGCGCGGCTTCCATCACCGGTTCCACCGGCGCCGCGGGCGATCCCGGAGCAGTCTCCAGCTCCGGCGCACGCGCGGCCGCGGATTCGGGTGATGGCTGCGGCGCGGGCGCCGGTGTTGCCGCCGCGGGGGCAGGCTCTTCCACGCTGCGCAGCAGATCGTTCCAGTCAGGAACCGCGCCCGCCGCGGGCTCGTCCGCTACAACCGCCGCGCTCGCGCCAAAGAAGGCCCGGTCCATTTCCGTTACCGCTTCCGGCTCGGCGACCCAGCGGCGCGCCGGCAACGCCGGCGGCTCGGCGACCAGCTCAGGGGCGATTACGGCCTCGACCGCGGTTGGTGGCCCCAGGTCAATAGTCACCTCTGGTTCCCCAATATCCGCCGTCAGGCCGGGGATGGAAACGTCTTCCATCCCCGCCGCCGGCAGGCCCGGCGGCGGCGCTTCAATCCGGAATTCCATGTCCGCGGTGGCTGCGGGCGGCGCGGCGTCATACGCGGAAGCGGATTCCGCGGCTGCTTCCACGCCGTAGGACGAAGCTGCGGGGGACGTCTCCACGCCGTAGGACGAAGTTTCGGGCGTGGTTTCCACGCCATAGGCGGACCCGCCGGCCGTTGTTTCTTCCACGCCGTAACCTACGGTGGGCGCGGCGGGCGCCGGCTCTGGCGCGCCCGGAGCCGGCTCGTCGCCATCGAAGATATCGAACGCCGCGGAATGCTCCATATCCTTGGGGACCTGGATGCGCTCCGTCTTCGGCGTTCCCGCAATCTCCGCCATCTGTTTCTGATCGGCCGCGTGCTCGGCGGCGATCTCTTCGGCCGAACGCTTTTTGACTTCCGGCGGCGGCGCCGGCTTGCGCTCCTTCGACAGCACGAGCATCGCCCGGACGGTTTCGATGACCACGCTGGCCTCGAACGGCTTCTTGAGCACGCCATCGGCGCGCGATTTCTTGCCCTGCTCCGGATCGTAGGGCTCGAGCTGCCCGACGACCAGCACCACCGGGATATGGCTGTACTTGGGAGTATTCTTGATGAACGCGCAAAGCTCGTAACCGGAGCGGCCGGGCATGAAAACGTCGGCGAGCACGACGTCGAATTCGCCGTCGAGCTTCTTCACCGCGGCTTCGCCGTTGCTGACCGTCACCACATCAATCCCTTCGCCGGAAAGGATCTTGGTCCCCATCCGCTGGGCGTGTGTGCTGTCGTCGGCGAGCAGGACTTTGGGCACGTAGGTTTCCCCGCTGATTTCAGGTGGGCAAACTGGATTTAACCATGAGCGGCGCGCCGTGACAAGCGGCAAAAGCGCCGTTGGGGGCCTTTCGGCCGATTACTTCTTTTTCTTGCCCGGAATTCGGATGATGCGCCCGAGCACGCCCTTCTTTTTCGCCCCTTTGACTTCATCCTGGGCCCGGTTGGGCAGGCGCTGGTCCGGAGCCGGGGCGGTCGCCGCGGGGGCAGTCGTGCCTCCCTCCGGCGCGGCCGGGGTGGTTCCGGCGGCAGGGGCTCCCTCCGGTGCGGGACTGGGTGGCGGCGACGGCGGCGCGGGGGACGGCGTCGCCGGAGCCGCGCCCGGCTCCGGACTCGGTGGAACCGGCTCCAGCTTGATCTGCACGGCGCCCACCGCGCCCGGATCGCCGCCCGCGGCATTCGGTTCTTCCGGCGGCCTCTGTGACGGCAACAGCACCGGCCTGCCCGCTCGGCTGGCCATCGTTACATCGGGCCGCTTGCGGAATATCTCGGTGGCCTTGCTCCACAGTCCCCGCTGCTCGCGGTGCTCCAAGTCATATTTCATGCGGGCGTAGGCTTCCGGCTTGGCCTCCGGGACCGGCAGCTTCCAGGCCGTCAGCTTTTCCTTGGCGTCCTCCACCAGCTCGCTGAGCGGATAGTCGGAGATTATCTTTCCGTAAGCCGCGGCAGCCTGGAGCTGGTAGTCCCTGCCGGCTATTTCGTACGCCTGTCCCAGCTCCCACAGCGCCTGGTCGGCGGCGCTGTAGTTCGGATAACTCTCGGTGACTTCTTTCAGCCGCGAGATCGAGGCGCGCGGATTCTCCTTGACGAAATAGTGGTGGCCGACGCGGAACTCGTGCTCGGCCAGCACCTCCTGCACCTCACGCAGCCGCTGCTCGGCCTCTTCCTTGAAGGGGCTGTCGGGGAACTGCAGCAGAAGCTGCTTGAACTCGTCCTCGGCGCGGCGCGCGTGGGTATGGTCGCGGTCCGGCTTCTCCATCTGGTTGTAATGGATCATGGCCACCTTGTGCTGCGCCTCGGAGGCCTCGGCCATGGTCGGGAAGAAGGTGATGAAGTCCTTGTACTCGGCTTCGGCCTGTGCCAGCGCGCTGGTGCCGCCCTGGCGATACCAGGCGTCGGCGATCGCCAGCTTGGACTTGGCCAGGTATTCGCTGTCGGGGTAGGTGTTGATCAGCGTCTGCAGCGTGAGGCGCGCCACTTCATAGCGGCTCTTCTCGATGTCGTTGACCGCCTTGTCGAACAGGGTCTTGTCGGGCTGCTGGGAGTCGGTGGCGATCGGCGTCTCGTACTTCTTGCGCCGGAAGCCGCAGCCGGACAGCAGCGCCAGCGCCACGGCCACGGCCACCAGGCGAAAACCCAGCAGACGAAAAATGAAAAGATGAGAGCTTCGGTTCATTCCAGCACCTTTGAAACCTAGATTTTTGTCAGCGTGGCCGCTTCGGCCCGCTTCAGCAGCGCCTCGACGGCTCCGGCAACCCGGAGCGCGCGCTTCGGGTCTGCCGGCAACGCCGGCGGGTGACCCGCCGGGGTTGCCGTCTCGCCGTTCCTAAACACGCTGGCCCCCGCCACGATGATCTCCGCGCCGGCCTGCACCGCCTCGAGCACGTTCGACGCGTTGATGCCGCCGTCTATCTCGATCCGGAACTCCAGCCCGCGCTCCTCGCGCCACGCCGCCAGCCGCCGGATCTTGCCGAGCGTGCGCGGGATCAACTCCTGCCCGCCGAACCCCGGGTTCACGCTCATCACCAGCACGTAGTCCACAATCTCCAGCACCTCGCCCAGCGTCTCGATGGGGGTGGCCGGGTTGATCACCGCGCCGGCCATCGCCCCACAGAAGCGGATGTGCGTAAGCGTGCGGTCCAGGTGGATACAGGCCTCCTGGTGCACCGAGATCATTTCCGCGCCCGCATCGCAAAAGGCCCGCACGTAGCGGTCCGGCTCAGAGATCATCAGGTGGCAGTCGAGCGGCAGCGCTGTGATCTTGCGGATCGAAGCCACCACCGGCGGCCCTATCGTGATGTTCGGGACGAAATGGCCGTCCATCACGTCCAGGTGCAGCAGCGCCGCCCCGCCGCGCTCCACGGCGCCTATCTCTTCGGCCAGACGCGTGAAGTCCGCGGAAAGGATGGATGGGGCAATCTGGACTCGATTGCGCACTTTAGACACACTCCGAAGCCGGGATTATTCTCAGCTCCGATTCTACCACGCCCGGCCGTCTTCAGGCGCTCTCAAAACTCGACTTGGCTAGCCCGAATAATTCATGAAGTCAGCGTGCTGGGCGATATGGAGTGCGGTGGCT
>JBKKAI010000346.1:0-12989 GCA_046714815.1 Terriglobia bacterium
GGCTCACCGGCTGCACCAAGCAGCCGCCGGAGAAGATCGTCCCGTACGTCCGCGCGCCCGAGCAGATGGTGCCCGGCAAGCCGCTGTACTTTGCCACCGCCGTCACCCTCGGTGGCGTCGCTACCGGTTTACTGGTGGAAAGCCACATGGGCCGCCCGACGAAGGTCGAAGGCAACCCGCAGCATCCAGCCAGCCTGGGCGCTACCGATGCATTCGCGCAGGCTTCCATCCTGGGCCTCTACGACCCGGACCGCTCCCAGGTGGTGATGAATCGCGGCCGCATCAGCAGTTGGGTATCTGTTTTGGCGGCGCTGGGGCCGGAGATGGCCACCCAGCGCGCCTCGAAAGGCGCGGGACTCCGGCTGCTCACCGAATGCGTCACGGCTCCCACGCTCGCTGAGCAGTTGCGCGAGATGCAGGCCGCGCTTCCGGCGATGAAGTGGCACCAGTGGGAGCCGGCCGGGCGCGACTCGGCGCGCGCCGGCGCGCAACTTGCGCTCGGCGCACCGGCCAACATTTATTACCGGCTGGACAAGGCCGACGTCATCCTCTCGCTCGACGCCGATTTCCTTTCGTCCGGGCCAGGCACGCTGCGTTACACCCGTGAGTTCGCCGCGCGCCGCGGCGGTCCCGCCGACGCGGGGAACGGTCACGGCTCTCCAACACAGCCGCCGCCGGGGGCGGAAGTCCACGCGCCACGCGGCATGAACCGGCTCTACGTCGTCGAGACCATGCCGTCGAATACCGGCGCGAAGGCCGACCATCGCCTGCCGGTGCGCGCCAGCGACATGGAAGCCTTTGCGCGGAGCGTGGCCGAGGCGCTGGGAATCGGTACGGGCGCCGGCGCCCATCCACAAGCGAAATGGATCGCCGCCGTCGCGAAAGACCTCCAGGCACATCGCGGATCGAGCCTGGTCATGGCCGGAGATCAGCAGCCCGCGGCGGTCCACACCCTGGCCTACACGATGAACCAGGCGCTGGGCAACGTGGGATCCACGGTAGTGGTCTCCGAACCGATCGAAGCGAACCCGGTGGACCACCTGGCCTCCCTCGGCGAATTGGTGCGCGACATGGAGGCGGGCCAGGTTGCCGCGCTGGTGATCATCGGCGCCAACCCCGCCTTTACCGCTCCCGCCGACCTGAATTTCAAGGACGCCCTCGCTAAGGTGCGCTTCCGCGTGCACATGGGAGCGTACCAGGATGAAACGGCGGTCCTCTGCCACTGGCACGTGCCGCAGGCGCATTACCTGGAAAGCTGGAGCGACGCGCGGGCCTTCGACGGCACAGTAACGCTGATCCAGCCGCTGATCGCGCCGCTCTATGACAGCAAGTCGCCGCACGAGCTGGTTACGGCGCTGATGGGCAAAGCGGACCGCAGCGCCTACGACCTGCTGCGCACCTACTGGAAGAACAAGCTCGGCGCGAATTTCGAGGAGGCGTGGGAGGTGGCGCTGCACGACGGGGTCGTCTCCGCCAGCGCTGTGGAACAGGCTCGCCGCGGCGAGCCTGTCACCGGCCGACAGGGCCGGCCGGCCGGCGCACAGGCAGGAATGCCTGTGCCACCTGAGGCGCCCGCGCCCCCCGCCCCGCCGGGCGCGCTCGAAATTGTCTTCCGCCCAGACCCCACCATCTGGGACGGCCGCTTCTCCAACAACGGCTGGCTGCAGGAGCTGCCCAAGCCCTGGACCCGGCTCACCTGGGACAACGCCGCGCTCCTCAGCTTCGAGACGGCGGGCAAGCTGGGCGTGAACAATGAAGACCTGGTTGAGCTGCGCTACGGCGGCCGCTCGGTCGAGGCGCCGGTGTGGATCGTGCCCGGCCATGCCAACGATTCGGTCACGGTGCACCTGGGCTATGGCCGCACGCGGGCGGGCCGCGTCGGTAGCGGTACCGGCTTTAATGCCTACGCGCTGCGCACCGCCGCGCAGCCGTGGTTCGGCACGGGCCTGGAAGTGCGCCGCACCGGACGCCGCTACCCATTGGCCTGCACGCAGCACCATCACAGCATGGAAGGGCGCAACCTGGTGCGCTCCGGGACCTTCGAGCAGTTCCAGAAGAACCCCAACTTCATCCACGAGATGGAGCATGCGCCGGGGCCCGGCCTGTCGCTCTACCCTCCGCACCCTTACGAAGGGTATGCCTGGGGCATGGCGATTGACCTGACGCGCTGCGTCGGCTGCAACGCCTGCGTAGTGGCCTGCGACGCCGAGAACAACATCCCGGTGGTGGGCAAGACCGAGGTGGCGCGCGGCCGCGAGATGCATTGGATCCGCGTGGACCGCTACCACAAAGGCCCGCTCGAGAATCCCGAAACCTATCAGCAGCCGGTTCCCTGCATGCACTGCGAGAACGCTCCCTGCGAGGTGGTCTGCCCGGTGAACGCCACCGTGCACAGCTCCGAAGGCCTCAACGAGATGGTGTACAACCGCTGCGTGGGCACGCGCTACTGCTCGAACAACTGCCCCTACAAGGTGCGGCGGTTTAATTTCTTCCACTACTCGGACTACACCACGCCCAGCCTGAAGCTGATGCGCAACCCGGACGTCACCGTGCGCGTGCGCGGCGTGATGGAGAAATGCACCTACTGCGTGCAGCGGATCAACGTCGCGCGGATTGACGCCAAGCGGGAAGACCGCCGCCTGCGCGACGGAGAAGTGGTGACCGCGTGCCAGGCCGCTTGTCCGGCCGAGGCCATCGTGTTCGGCGATATCAATGACAAGTCGAGCCGCGTGGCGCGCCTCAAGGCCGGCGCGCGCAATTACGGCCTGCTGGCCGATCTGAACACACGCCCGCGCACCACGTACCTGGCCGAGTTGCGCAACCCCAACCCGGAATTGACCCCGCCCGGCGGCGCCGGCGGTACGCAGCCGGAGAGACACTAAGCCGATGGATTCCGAGCGAGTGGAAAAACCGGCGGAGATCGAGCGGGCCGAAATCCCGGTGATCGGGCCGGGGCACACCTATGCCTCGGTCACCGACAAGATCAGCTCGATCGTGCTGGGCCGCGGCACGTCGCGCGGGTGGTACATCGGCTTCGCACTGGTTTTCTCGCTGGTGATGATGCTGATGTATGCCGTCGCCTACCTGGTGACGACGGGCATCGGCATCTGGGGAAACAACATCCCGGTCGGCTGGGGCTTCGACATCATCAATTTCGTCTGGTGGATCGGCATCGGCCACGCCGGAACGCTGATCTCGGCCATCCTGCTGCTGCTGCGGCAGCCGTGGCGCACCTCGATCAACCGCTTCGCCGAAGCGATGACGTTGTTTGCGGTGGCCTGCGCCGGCATGTACCCGTTGATCCACCTGGGCCGCCCGTGGCTGTTTTACTGGCTGATGCCCTACCCCAACACGATGGCGATGTGGCCGAACTTCCGCAGCCCGCTGATCTGGGACGTCTTCGCGGTCTCGACCTACGCTACCGTTTCGGCGCTGTTCTGGTTCGTCGGGCTGATCCCCGACTTGGCCACGCTGCGCGACCGCGCCCGTTCCCGCGCCGCGCAGGTGATCTACGGCGTGCTGGCCATGGGCTGGCGCGGCTCGGCGATACACTGGCACCGCTACGAGATGGCTTACCTTCTGCTGGCCGGGTTGGCCACCCCGCTGGTGATCTCCGTGCACACGGTCGTGAGCTTCGACTTTGCCGTCGGCGTCGTGCCCGGATGGCACGCCACCATCTTCCCGCCCTACTTCGTGGCCGGCGCCATCTATGCGGGCTTCGCCATGGTTCTCACGCTGGCCATCCCCGTCCGCATGATTTATGGCCTCCAGGATTTCATCACCATGCGCCACCTCGAGAACATGGCCAAGGTGATGCTGGCCACCGGCCTGATCGTCGAATACGGCTACATGATGGAAATCTTCATGGCCTGGTACGGCGGCAACATCTTCGAGCAGTACATGATCACCAACCGTTTTAACGGCCCCTACGCCCACCTCTACTGGTCGCTGCTCTTTTGCAACGTAGTGACGCCGCAGATCCTGTGGTTCGGCCGCTTCCGCCGCAACGTGGCCCTGCTGTTCGTGGTGGCCATGGTGGTAAACGTCGGGATGTGGCTGGAGCGCTACGTCATCATCGTCACCAGCCTGCACCGCGATTTTCTGCCGTCGTCCTGGGGGATGTACTCCGGCACCCGCTGGGACTGGGCGGTTTACGTCGGCTCGATCGGGCTGTTCCTGTCGCTGCTGTTTCTGTTCCTGCGCTTCCTGCCGATGATCTCTATCTTTGAGATGCGCACCATCGTCTCCGGAGAGGAGGCGCACAAGGTATGAAGAAGCGCGGCATATATGGCCTGATGGCCGAGTTCACCAGCCCCGAGAAACTGCTGGCCGCCGGCAGCCGCGCCTACCACGCCGGCTACCCGAAGATGGACGCTTACTCGCCGCTGCCCATCGAGGGGCTTTCCCAGGCCATCGGCTTCCACCATACACGCCTGCCGCTGATCGTGCTCATCGGCGGCATCATCGGCGGCATCGGCGGCTTTTCGCTGTGCTACTACGCTTCGGTAATCGCCTTTCCGATCAATGTCGGCGGCCGCCCGTTCAACAGTTGGCCGGCTTTTGTTCCGGTGACGTTTGAGACCACCATCCTTTGCGCGGCGCTCACAGCCGTTTTGGGGATGCTGGCGCTCAACGGCCTGCCGACGCCGTACCACCCGGTCTTCAACCATCCGCGCTTCGCGCTGGCGACGCGCGACCGGTTTTTCCTGTGTATCGAGGCCCGCGACCCGAATTACAGCCGCGAAGAGACGGCGCGCTTCCTCGCCTCGCTCGGCGCGTACGAGGTAACAGAAGTTGAGCAATAGCCGGCGATCCATCCGCGGCGGTCGAAGCACAGGCATCCCTGGGAGCGCGGGCATCTTGCCCGCATTCCTGGGAGCGCGGGCGTCCCGCCCGCTTCCCGCGAAGCGGGGCGCAACCGGGGCGGGCAATTCGCCACGGCGAACCGCGCTCCCAGGTGCGTTATTACTTGCCGCTTGCTCTCTCTGGCTGGCCGGCTGCCGCCAGGACATGCACGATCAGCCCCGATATGAGGCGCTCGAAGCCAACAATTTCTTCGGCGACGCCCGCGCCTCGCGCCCGCAGATCCCCGGCACAATCGCCCGCGGCCAGCTGCAGACCGACCGGCACTTTTACACCGGCAGGATCGGCGCAGACCTGGCGCCCACGTTTCCGTTCCCGATCACCCAGGAGGTGCTGGAGCGCGGCCGGGAGCGCTTCGATATTCACTGCTCGCCCTGCCATGACCGCGCCGGGACCGGCGCCGGCGTCGTGGTGCAGCGCGGGTTTCGCGCGCCACCGTCGTTTCATATTGACCGCCTGCGGGAAGCGCCGCCGGGCCACTTCTTCGACGTGATGACCAACGGCTTCGGCGCCATGGCCGACTACTCCAGCCGCGTGTCGCCGCGCGACCGCTGGGCCATCGCCGGATACATCCACGCCCTGCAATACAGCCAGCGCGCGTCGCTGGCCGACGTGCCCGAAGCGGAGCGGGCCAAACTGAGCAAAGCAACGGGAGCCACGAAGTGAGCGAGATCCCCAGCCTGGGTCCAGAATTCGAGCGTTTACAACGCGGGGCGCTTGTCGCCGGCGTTGTCGGGCTGGGGTTGTGCGCCGCCGGCGCCTTCGCCAACCCGAAGCAGTTTTTCTTTTCCTGGATGCTCGGCTTCCTTTTCTGGATGGGGATCGCGCTCGGCTCGCTCGCGCTGCTGATGCTGCACCACCTGGTCGGCGGCTCGTGGGGATTCATTGTCCAGCGGGCGCTCGAAGCGGCCGCGCGCAGTGTGCCGTTGATGCTGCTGATGGTGCTGCCGCTGCTGCTGGGCATCCGCCATCTGTACCTTTGGGCGGACCCACAGGTGATGGCGCACGACGCCGTGCTGCGCCACAAGGCCGCGTACCTCAACGTGCCGTTTTTTCTCGCGCGCACCGGGGTTTATTTCGCCGTGTGGCTGGCTCTCGCCTATTTCGCCACCAAGTGGTCCACCGACCAGGACCGCAGCGGCGACCCGGCTCTGAGCCGCCGCCTCGAGGCCCTGGCCGGTCCCGGGCTGATCCTTTACGGCCTCACCGTCACCTTCGCCTCGGTGGACTGGGTGATGTCGCTCGAACCGCACTGGTTCTCCACCATCTACGGGGCAATGTTCATGATCGGCCAGGCGCTGGCCGCGATGGCCCTGGCGGTGCGGGTAGCCGCGCGCGCGTCGCGGCAGCCGCCGCTGCTCGACGTCATCCTGCACTCGCACTTTCACGACCTGGGCAACCTGCTGCTGGCTTTTACGATGTTGTGGGCCTACATGTCGTTCTCCCAGTTCCTGATTATCTGGAGCGCGAACCTGCCGGAGGAGATTCCCTGGTACCTGCACCGCATGCAGAGCGGCTGGCAGTGGGTGGCGCTGCTGCTGGTGGGGTTCCACTTCTTCCTGCCGTTCCTGCTGCTGCTGAGCCGCTTTGTGAAGCGCAAGGCGCGCGTGCTGGCGCGGCTGGCGCTGGCCATCCTGGTGATGCGGCTGGTGGACCTGTTCTGGCTGGTGGCGCCGGCGCATCACCAGCAAGGCCTGCGCGTCCATTGGATGGACGTGGCCGCCCCGGTTGGGATCGGCGGGATTTGGCTGGCTGCTTTCATCTGGCAACTGGGAAGGTATCCGTTGCTGCCGTTGCACGACCCGCGCCTGGCGGGGGCGTTCGGAACCGAGCACCACGCCCACGAGTTGCAGGCGGAGCGTTTACAGCATGAGTGAAACGCAAAAAAACCCGACGCCCCCGGATCGGTCTGCGCTGCACGAGGGCGACGAGATCAAGGCGCGCCCGGTGCTACTGCTGGGCGGGGGGCTGGTGATCATCATCGGGGTGGTGTTGGCGGCGATGAGCTGGCTGTTCGCATTCTTCGGCCGCTACCACGGCGTCGGCGTCGCGTCGCCGGTTGCCGAAGGCCGCACGCTGCCGCCCGCCCCGCGCCTGCAGGTGACCCCGGCGCACGATCTCGGGTCCATGCGCGAGAACGAGGAGCGATTGCTCAAAACGTACGAGTGGGTGGACCAGCCGGCCGGAGTCGTCCGCATCCCGATTCACCGCGCCATTGAGGTAGTGGCGCAGAAGGGCCTGCCGGTGCGGCCCACTGTGGGACAGGCTCGCCGCGGCGAGCCTGTGCCACATGCGGAGAAACGCAAGTGAAAATACCGGTGATCCTCCTGCTGTCAATGTTGGCGGCGCTCCCGGCAGCGGCGCAGCTCGCCCGCCCGGTGACGGTGCGCAGCGCGCGGCCCGAAATGGGCCAGAACGTCATCCCGGCCGAGCTGCGCGGCGTGGCAATCGAGCAGAAGCTGAACGAGCAGGCGCCGCTCGATCTGGTGTTTCGCGACGAGAGCGGCAACGACGTTCGCCTCGGCCAGTACTTCGGCAAAAAGCCCGTGGTGCTCACGCTGGTCTACTATGACTGCCCGATGCTGTGCACCATGGTGCTAAACGGCCTGGTGCGCAGCCTGCGCGCGGTTCCGCTCGAGGTAGGCCGCGATTTTGAGGTGGTGACAGTGAGTTTTGACCCGCGCGAGACCCCGGAACTGGCGCGCGGCAAAAAGCAGTCGTATGTCGAGCGCTACGGGCGGCCGGCGGCGGCCGGCGGCTGGCACTTCCTTACAGGCGGCGAAGACTCCATCCGCCGCCTGACGGAGTCGGTCGGCTTCCGCTACACCTTTGACGAGAAGACCGGCCAGTTCGCCCACGCCAGCGCCCTGATCGTGCTGACGCCGGCGGGCAAAATCGCGCGCTACTTCTACGGCGTCGAATATTCGGCGCGCGACCTGCGCCTGGGCCTGGTGGAGGCGTCGAACCACCGGATCGGAACGCTGGCCGACCAAGTGCTGCTGTTTTGTTACCATTACGACCCGGTCCAGGGGAAATACGGGCTGGCAATCATGCGCGCCATCCGCGCGGCAGGTTTGGCCACGGTGCTGATGCTGGGCGGGTTTGTGCTGGTGATGCTTCGCCGGGAGAAAAGCCGGACGGCAACGTAGCGCAGGCTCGCCGCGGCGAGCCTGTGCCCGTGTAGTTGCCGGGCGGACGGAACAAATGTTTACGAACTTACCGCTGTTTCCGCAGCAGGCTTCCACGGTCGCCCGTGGCGTGGACTTTCTCTTTTTCTTCGTGGCCGCGGTGTCCCTGTTCTTTTCGGTCCTGATTTTCTGCCTGGTGTTCTACTTCGCCATCCGCTACCGGCGCCGCTCACCGGACGAGTGTCCGCGCCCCATCCTGGGCTCGCTGCGGCTGGAGCTGTTCTGGTCCATTTCGCCCCTGGTTATCTGCATGGTGATGTTCGCCTGGGGCGCGGGCCTGTATTACCAGAACTCCCACGCGCCCGAGAACGCCGTCGAAATCTATGTGGTCGGCAAGCAGTGGATGTGGAAGCTGCAGCACCCCGAGGGCCAGCGCGAGATCATCGCGCTGCACGTGCCGGTGGGGCGCCCGGTGAAGCTGATCATGACTTCGGAGGACGTGATCCACAGCTTTTACATCCCCGCCTTCCGCGTCAAGTACGACGTGCTGCCGGGCCGCTACACCAGCATCTGGTTCGAGGCCACCCGCCCCGGCGAGTACCACCTGTTCTGCGCTGAATACTGCGGCACCAAGCATTCGGGGATGGTGGGGACGGTTACGGTGCTGGAGCCGCGCGATTACCAGCGGTGGCTGAGCGGCGCCGCCGGCGGCGAATCCATGCCCGCCGCGGGCTTCGCCCTTTTCCAGCGCATGGGCTGCATCAACTGCCATCGCGCCGACGCCCGCAGCCGCGGCCCGGCGCTCGAGGGCGTGTTCAACCAGCTGGTGAAGCTCGAAGGCGGACAGACCGTCGTCGCCGATGAAGAGTATCTCCGCGAATCCATTCTTCGCCCGGCCGCCAAAGTGGTGGCCGGCTACCGGCCGGTGATGCCCACGTTCCAGGGACAGATTTCCGAGGAGGGATTGTTGCAGATCGTCGCTTACATCAAATCGCTGGCGAAGCCGGAAGCCGGCGCGCAGGGAGCGCAGCCATGAGCACCCTGATCGCCGAGCCGCATCCGCACCACGTCGAAGCGCATACCCACTACCTCAACGTCAGCTACGGCGTGCGGTCGTGGCTGCTCACCACCGACCACAAGCGCATCGGCCTGCTTTACCTGGCCACCATCACGCTTTTCTTCGTCCTCGGCGGCGCCTTTGCTGTGCTGATACGGCTGGAATTGATGACTCCGCAGGGCGACCTGGTCCAGGCCGAGACCTACAACAAGCTGTTCACCATGCACGGCCTGATCATGATCTTTTTCTTCCTGATCCCGTCCATTCCGGCGGTGCTCGGGAATTTCCTGGTCCCCATGATGGTGGGCGCGCGCGACCTCGCCTTCCCTCGCCTGAACCTGCTGAGCTGGTATGTCTTCACACTCGGCGGCCTTTTTACGCTCACCGCCGTGGTCACCGGCGGCGTGGACACCGGCTGGACCTTTTACACGCCCTACAGCAGCACCTACTCGAATACCAACGTCATCATCACCGCGCTCGGAGTGTTTATCACCGGCTTCTCTTCCATCCTGACGGGCCTGAACTTCATCGTCACCATTCACAAGATGCGCGCGCCCGGGCTCACCTGGTTCCGCCTGCCGCTGTTCATCTGGGCCCATTACGCCACCAGCCTCATCATGGTGCTGGGAACGCCGGTCCTGGCCATCACCATCGTACTGGTCTTTCTCGAGCGGGCTTTCGGCCTGGGCATCTTCGATCCCAAGCTCGGCGGCGACCCGGTCCTGTTCCAGCACCTTTTCTGGTTCTATTCGCACCCGGCGGTTTACATCATGGTGCTGCCGGGCATGGGCGTCATCAGCGAGATCATCACCTGCTTCTCGCGCAAGCGGGTCTTCGGCTACAACTTCATCGCCTTCTCCAGCCTGGCCATCGCCGTCCTCGGTTTCCTGGTATGGGGACACCACATGTTCGTCAGCGGCCAGTCCATCTATGCCGGCATTGTCTTCTCCATCCTCAGCTTTCTGGTGGCGGTCCCGTCGGCCATCAAGGTCTTCAACTGGACGGCGACGCTCTACAAAGGCTCGGTCTCTTACCAGACGCCGATGCTCTATGCCATGGGCTTCATCGGGCTGTTTACGATGGGCGGGCTGACCGGGCTGATCCTGGCGACGCTGGCCGTGGATGTCCATGTCCACGATACCTATTTTGTGGTGGCGCACTTCCACTACATCATGGTCGGCGGCGCGGTGATGGCCTACCTCGGCGGTATCCACTACTGGTGGCCGAAGATCACCGGCCGCATGTATCCCGATGGCTGGGGACGCTTCTCGGCGCTCGTGATTTTTGTCGGCTTTAACCTCACGTTCTTCCCGCAGTTCCTGCTCGGATACCTGGGCATGCCCCGCCGCTACCATGCCTATCCGGAGGAGTTCCAGGTGTTGAACGTGATGTCTTCGGCGGGGGCTTCCATTCTCGGCGTGGGCTACCTGATCCCGATCGTTTACCTGGTTTGGTCCATGCGTTACGGGCCGCCGGCCGGCCCGAACCCGTGGGGGGCGAAGGGCCTGGAATGGATCACGCCGTCGCCGCCCCCCACCGAAAACTTCACTACCACGCCGGTGGTCACCGAAGAGGCTTACGATTATTCGAAGAAGGAGCCCGAGGTTGTCTGAGCATCACAGCCATTCGCCCGCGGGACATGCTCCGGGACCGCTGGTCGCGCACCAGTTCGACGACATGGAGCAGCAGCGCGAGTCCGCCTCGCTCGGCATGTGGCTGTTCCTGGTGACTGAGATAATGTTCTTCGGCGGCCTGTTCACCGGCTACACGGTCTACCGTTGGATGTTCCCCGAGGCTTTCGCCGCCGCCAGCCATCACCTGAACGTGTCCCTGGGCGCCGTCAATACCGCCGTTCTGATCTGCAGCAGCCTTACCATGGCCATGGCGGTGCGCGGCGCGCAGCTCGGCAAGCGCAACACGCAGGTGGTTTTCCTGGTTCTGACCATCGTCCTCGGCGCCGCGTTTCTTGGCATCAAGGCGGTGGAATACTCCCATAAGTTCCACGAGCACCTGGCACCTGGATCGTCTTTCGCGTTTGAAGGGCCGCACGCCGCGCAGGCCCGGATTTTCTTCAGCTTCTATTTCGCGATGACCGGGATGCACGCGCTGCACATGGTGATCGGCATCGTCATCCTGGCGGTGCTGGTGTGGATGGCGCGCCGCGGCCGCTTCTCGGCCGATTACTACGCGCCGGTGGAGATGACCGGCCTTTACTGGCACTTCGTGGATATTGTCTGGATTTTCCTGTTTCCGCTGCTGTACCTGATCGGACGGCACTGATGTCACAGTCCCATCACGTCCTGCCGTTGAAGATTTACTACGCCGTCTTCCTGGTGTTGCTGGTGTTCACCGGCGTCACCGTCTGGGTCGCCTACTTCGATCTCGGGCGCTTCAACGTGCTGATCGCTCTCAGCATCGCCGTCTTCAAGGCGCTGCTCGTCGTGCTGTACTTCATGCACGCGCGCTACAGCAGCCGTCTGACGCAGGTGGTGATCGGCGCCGGATTCTTCTGGCTGGCGCTGCTGATCGGCATGACCATGAGCGACTTCCTCACCCGCGAAGGGCCGGGCGGCCCTGAGGGCCCTCCGGCCCAGTCAACCATGAAGCATTAAGAGTTAAGCATGAAGGCCCCCGGCCTCCGGTCCACCGTCCTGCGGGCCAATGTTCTGGCGCTGGGGCTCGCCAGCCTGTTCAACGACACCGCTTCCGAGCTTGCGTATTGGATATTGCCGCTCTTCCTGGCCGGGCCGCTCGGCGCCGGCGCGGCCGCGCTCGGGTGGATTGAAGGCATCGCCGAAGGCACGGCCAGCTTCACGCGGCTGGCGTCGGGCTGGTGGAGCGACCGCGCCCGCCGGCGCAAGCCGTTCGTGGTGACGGGCTATGTGGTCGCGAATGCCGTAAAACCGCTGCTGGCGCTGGCCACCTCCGCCGTGCATGTGCTGGCGATCCGCGTGGCCGACCGGATGGCGAAGGGCGTCCGCACCGCGCCGCGCGACGCCATGCTGGCCGAGTCGGTGGAGCCGGCGCGGCGCGGCTCCGCGTTCGGCTTTCGCCAGGCGATGGATTCGGCCGGCGCGATCCTCGGGCCGCTGGCCGCCTTCCTGCTCCTCAGCAACCACGTTGACCTGCGCACGATTTTCCTGTTCGCCGCGATTCCCGGCGCGCTGAGCGTGGTGGTTGTCCTGTTCATGGTCCGCGAGACGGGTGGCACAGGCTCGCCGCGGCGAGCCTCTGCTGAAACATCGGCGCCGCCGTTGCCCCCTCAGTTCTGGTGGCTGCTGGCGGCGGTGGGCGTCTTCGCGCTGGGCAACTCGAGCGACCTGTTCCTGGTGCTGCGCGCGCAGCAGTTCGGCATTGTCGAGGCCGCGCCGCTGCTGGGCCTGGTTTTCAACGCCAGCTACACCGCCCTGGCCTGGCCCCTGGGCCGCCTCTCCGACCGTGTGCCGCGCAAGCGCCTCCTCGGCGCCGGCTACCTGACTTTTGCCGTGGTCTACGCGGGCTTCGCGCTCCTGCGGGCGCAGTGGCAGGCCTGGGCGCTGTTTGCTTTTTATGGTTTGTACTACGCGCTGGCCGAAGGCGTCTTGAAGGCGCTGGTGGCCGACATCGTGCCCGCCGAATCGCGCGGCCGCGCTTACGGCATCCTCGCCGCCGTCTACGGTGCGCTGGTGCTCGCCGCCAGCCTCATCACCGGCCAGCTCTGGGACCGCTTCGGCGCGCCGCTGCCCCTGGCCCTCTCCGCCTCGCTCGCCACCCTCGCCGCCGTCCTTGTCCTCACGACCCGCGTTTCACCGCCGAGGCCCTGAGCCTGAGCTGGATCCATTTCAACCGGTAGTTTTATGCGGCGATAATCTCAGCGGCTGGGTGGCTCGTTGAGGTCCGCAAAGTGCTTCTGACAGACTCGGTATAGCCGTCGAACGCTTTGAGAATCCGCGTCTCAGTGT
>JBKKAI010000347.1:0-3934 GCA_046714815.1 Terriglobia bacterium
ATAAGTTCGTCGCCTGTTCATGAATTATCCGGGCTAATGTCACTCTGGAACGTTCGCTCTCGTGTCATTCCGAGGTCGCCGCGGCGACCGACAAGAAGCGTCGTCCCTCGCCCTCTATGTCGCACGCCCTTAGACTGAGGCCGTTAACATTCCAAACCCGAAACCGTCTTCCTCCTACGTCGGGAACTTTTCCGGCCGCTGCGGTGTCCAAAAAAAGGCTGCCGGCATGAAATCTTTTGCCAACCAAACGGCCTCTTCTCTCGTCTAACTGTGGGAAATCGGATAAAATGATAGAATTTAGCAGCCCGGCCCCCTGTCCAAGCCGTTGACAACAATATGGCTTCCAGCACGACACTCAAGCTCGACGAACAGGTACACCAGACCATAGCGCCGAAGTCTGTGCCGCCGCGCGCGCCTCGCCGCCGGTGGCCCCGCTTCCTGCTGGCGCTGGTGTTGGTGTTGGCGATCGTTGGGGCAGTGGTGTTCGGCCTGAGCCGGCGGACGACGCTGCGCAGCGAACCGGGTGGCCCGGCGGCGCCGGCTGCCTACGCCCCTGCCACGCGCGGCAAACTGATGCGGACATTGCGAATCGGTGGCGTGGTGGCCGCTGTGCACTTCGCCGGCGTAGCGGCGCCTTCCCTGCGCGGCGGCAGCAGCGGCGGGGGCGGGTTTGGGGGCGGCGGCGGTGGCCCTCAAATGTCGGTGGTCAGCGTGGCCACGGCCGGCTCGCGGGTGAAGCCGGGCGACCTGCTGGCCGAGTTCGAGCGGCAGGCCCAGCAGAACAACTTCCTGGACCGCCAGGCCGAGTTCATCAGCCTGACCGACCAGATCGCCAAGCGCCGCGCCGAGCTGGATATCGAGCGCGGGCAGCGGCAGACGGAGATCCTCAAGGCCCGCACCGACATGGATGGGGCGCGCCTGGAAAACAAGCGCAACGAGGTGATCTCCAAGATTGACGCGGAAAAGAACCAGCAGGCGCTGGCCGAGGCCGAAGCCACGCTCAAGATGCTGGAGCAGACCCAGAAACTGCGCCTGGCCGCCGCCGAGGCCGAGCTCAAGGTGCTGGAAATCCGCCGCGAGCGCGAACGCCTGCAGATGGAACATGCCCGCATGAACTTTGACCGGCTGGTGGTGAAAGCGTCCATCCCCGGCATGGTGGTGCTTACCCCTATCTGGAAGGGCAACCAGATGGGCATCGTGCAGGAGGGCGATCAGGTGCGCCCCGGCGTTGTATTCCTCCAGGTGGTGGATTCCACGACGATGATCGTCCGCGCCCGCGTCAACCAGGTGGACGCCGGGCTGTTACGCCAGGGAATGCCGGGCGAGGTGCGGCTGGACGCTTACCCCGACATGAAATTCTCGGGCAAAGTGGAGAGCATGAGCACGCTGGCGCAGGCGCCCGGCTGGTGGACACGATACGTGAAGACGTTCCCAATCGTGTTCAGCATCCAGGGATCGGACCCGCGCCTGATCCCCGACATCTCGGCCAGCTTCGATGCCGAGATCGAGCAGGCGCCCGACGCCGTGCTGGCGCCGCGAGGCGCGGTTGTGCTCCAGGCCGGGTCAAATCAGGCCGGTTTCGTCTGGGTGAAGGAAGGCGACGAGGTGAAGGCACGCTCGGTAACGCTGGGACCGAAGAACGACACCCACTGGGTTATCAAGTCCGGGCTGAAGGAAAACGAGATCGTCGCGCTGTATCCGCCGAAATCCGCGGCGGAAAACAGCGGCGGGAAGAGCGAAACGAAGCCTTCGGCTGACCAACCTCAGCCGAAGGCATCTGGCACGCCCGAGGCTGGGAAGCCGAAAGCGGCCGGCACGCCCGAGGGCGGAAAACCGAAAGCGGCCGGTGCGAAAGGCGGGCAGCCGAATGCCACGTAAGCGCCTCCTCCTGCTCTCGTTGCTGTTGGTCGGCACCGCGGCCTACGGCGCCTTCTATGGCGTGCGGCGCTTGCGCGCGGTCACGCCCTCGCTGGCCACCGCCCAGGTGGTGAAGGGCGACTTCGAGGTTTCGGTGAAGGGCCGCGGCGAGATGAAGGCCCTGCGCTCGGTGACGCTGACCGCGCCCACCACCGTTACCGAGGTGCGGCTGGTAAAGCTGACCAAGAGCGGCACCAACGTCAAGGCCGGCGACGAAGTCATCGTCATTGACGCCAACCAGGAGCAAAACCGCCTGCAGGAGCAGCAGTCGGTTGCCAAGCAGGTGGATGCGGAAATCGAGAAGGTGCGCGCCCAGGCGCGCATCCAGGACGAGCAGGACCGCCTGGACCTGGCGCAGTCCCAGTTCGACGTGGAGCGCGCCAAGCTCGAGGTCCGCAAGCAGGAGATTGTCTCGGAGATCGAAGCGGGCAAGGCGAAGCTGGCGCTCGAGCATGCCGAGCGCAAGGTGACCGAGATTCACGAGCGCATCGCCGCGCACAAGCGCTCCCAGGAAGCCGAGCTCGACCAGGTAATGCAGAAGCGCAAGAAGGCGCTGGGCGACGTGGGGTTGGCGCAGTCCAACCTGAAACGGCTGACGATCCGTTCGCCCATCGCCGGGCTGCTCAACCTGCTGCCCAATTGGAGCGCGCGCAGCGGCTTCGGGCAGTCGGCGCCGGAGTTCAAGGCCGGCGACCGCGCCTGGCCGGGCGCCGCGATCGCTGAAATCCCCGACCTGGCATCGCTCGCCGTGGAAGTGAACATCGAGGAAACCGACCGAGCCAGGATTGCCACCGAGCAGCGCGTCCACCTGAAAGTGGACGCCCTTTCCGACAAGCCGGCGCAGGGAAAGGTGGACTCGATCAGCCCTCTGTCGCAGGTGAACTGGTCGGTGTGGCCGCCGCAGAAGGTGTTCCGCGCCTGGGTGAAGATGGATTCGCTCGACCCGCGGCTGCGCCCGGGGATGAGCGTGGGCACGGAGATCATCGTGGACAAGCTGAAGGGCGTCACGCTGATCCCGGTGCGCGCCTCGTTCGATCGTGGCGGCCGTGTCATCGTCTACGTGAAACAGGGGAGCCGCTTTGAGCCGCGCGAGATCACCGTCGGGCAGAAGAGCGAGACCCAGGTGGAAGTCCGAAAGGGGCTGAACCCGGGCGACGTCGTGGCCCTGGAAGAGCCGGCGTCGGCCGCCTCGGCGGCAAAAGGAAGCTCCTGAATGCGCTTTCTGATCGTCTTTCTGGTCGTCGTAGCAGTGCTGGGCGGCGCCGGCGTCCTGGCGGCGCGTTATTTCAAGCCCGCCACTTCGGACCTGCCCACCATTGAGGTGCACCGCGGCGACTTCCTGGTGAAGACCCATGTTCGCGGCGACCTGCGCTCCGTCAACTCCGCCATGATCGCGGCGCCGAGCATCGGCGGCGGCCTGCTCATCAGCCAGATGTCCAGCATGGGAGCGGTGGTGCAGAAGGACGACGTGGTGCTGGCCTTCGACCCCGCCGAGCAGCAGAACAACCTGGAAACCCAGAAGTCGCGCCTGGACGAGGCCGAGCAGGAGATCACCAAGATCCGCGCCGACGCCGCCGTGCGCGAGCAGGCCGACAAGGTCGAGTTGATGAAGGCGGAATTCGCCGTGCGCCGCGCCGAGCTCGACGTCAGCCGCAACGAGCTGGTCTCCGAGATTGACGCCCGCAAGAACGTGCTGACATTCGAGGCGGCCCAAAAGAAGCTGGCGCAGTTGCGCCAGGACGTGCTGTCCCGCCAGAAGTCGAGCGACGCCGAGCTGGCCATGGCCAAGGAAAAATACAACAAGGCCGCGATCGAGATGAAGCAGGCGCAGCGCCGCATTGACCAGATCACCATCAAGTCGCCGATCTCCGGGCTGGTCAGCGTCCGCCCCAACCGCTTCGCCAGCAACATGTGGTTCCCCGGCATTGATGTGCCGGACTACCGCACCGGCGACCAGGCGTTCGGCGGCGACACCGTGCTCGAAGTGGTCAATACCGAGCAGCTCGAAGTCCTGGGC
>JBKKAI010000348.1:0-4517 GCA_046714815.1 Terriglobia bacterium
CCGCATTACGGCGAGCGGTGGGGGCGGCTCTGGCTCGACCAGGCGCGCTACGCCGATTCGAACGGCTACAGCATTGACGCCCCGCGCGAGATGTGGAAGTACCGCGACTGGGTGGTCGCCGCGCTGAACCGCGACCTGCCGTTTGACCAGTTCACCATCGAGCAGATGGCCGGCGACCTGCTGCCCAACGCCACGGTGGAGCAGAAAATCGCCACTGGGTTTCATCGCAACACGTCGTTTAACCAGGAAGGCGGCATTGACCTCGAGCAATTCCGCATTGATGCCGTGGCCGACCGCGTGGCCACCACCGGCACGGTGTTCCTCGGCCTGACGCTCGGCTGCGCCCGCTGCCACGACCACAAGTACGACCCTATCGCGCAGCGCGAGTACTTCCAGATATTCGCCTTTCTCAACAACGCCGACGAGCCAACGCTGGACCTGGCGCCTCCCGAAGAGGTGGCCCGGCGCGACGCCATCCGGCCGCAGATCCGCCTGATCGAGCGGGAGCTGCAGGACTACCAGTCGAAGTGGCTGAAGAAACTATCCGAGGAGCAGAAGCGCGCGTTCCCGCAGGACATCTTCACCATCATCAACCTCTCGCCCGACCAGCGTGACGAGCGGCAGAACCAGGTGCTCGCCGAGTTCATGGAGACGCAGGACATCGGCCTGCGCGAACGCATCGCCACCATCCGCGATCTGAAGCGGCGCGAGCCGAAGTTTCCCACCACGCTGGTGATGGAGGAGCGCGCCGCGCCGCGGGAAACGCACGTGCACCTCGGCGGCGACTTCACGGTGAAAGGCGAGCGCGTGGCGCCGGGCGCGCCGGCCGTGCTGCACCCCCTCGCGCCGGGCGCCAAGCCCACGCGCCTGGACCTGGCGAAGTGGCTGGTGGACCCGAACAATCCGCTGGTGGCGCGCGTCACGGTGAACCGCCTCTGGCAGCAGTATTTCGGCCAGGGCCTGGTGGATACCGAAAACGATTTCGGCACGCAGGGCGCGCCGCCCACCCATCCGGACCTGCTCGACTGGCTGGCCACCGAATTCATGGCGCGCGGCTGGAGCCTCAAGGCCACGCATCGGCTCATGGTGACCTCGGCGGCTTACCGCCAGTCGTCGAAGCAGCGGCCGGAGCTGGCCGAGCGCGACCCGTACAACAGGCTGCTGGCCCGGCAGGCCCGGCTGCGCGTGGACGCCGAGATCATCCGCGATTCCGCGCTGGCCGCCAGCGGGCTGCTGAACCGCGAACTGGGCGGCCCGCCGGTGTTTCCGCCGCAGCCCGAAGGCGTGTTCCGCTTTACCCAGATTCCCAGGATCTGGACAGCCAGCGCCGGCCCCAACCGTTACCGGCGCGGCATGTACACACACTTCTGGCGCTCGGCGGCGCACCCGGCGCTGATGGTGTTCGATGCGCCCGACTCCATCGCCACCTGCACGCGCCGTATCCGCTCGAACACGCCGCTGCAGGCGCTGACGCTGCTGAACGACCAGGCGTTTCTCGAGCTGGCGCAGGGCCTGGCGGCGCGCGTGCTCCAGGAGACTTCGCGGGAAGCGGGCGGGACGCCCGCGCTCCCAGGACCCGAGGGCGATGCCGCGCGCCTCCGGTATGCCTTCCGGCTGGCGCTGGCCCGCAATCCCAGTGCCGCCGAAAGCGAGCGTTTGGCGCGCTTCCTCGGCCAGCAGGTGGTGGAATTTCGCTCGGCGCCGGCCGCGTCAGCCGCTTTTGTAACGGCAAAATCTTCAGTGGCGGCTCCGGGTGCGGCGGCGGCCGGCAGCACCGAGCTTGCCGCCTGGACCGCCGTAGCGCGGGTGCTGCTCAATCTGGACGAGTTCATTACCAGGGAATAGCCACTATGGACCATCGCGACAAATGGCGCCCGGCGAGCGCGCTGCTTGCTGAAACCCGGCGGCACTTCTTCCGCCAGTGCGCCCTGGGCCTGGGCAAAGTGGCGCTGGCCACCCTGGCCGCCCGGCAAGCGGCGGGTGCCCAGGGTCCGCGCGATTCGCCGCTGAAGCTGCCCAATCCGCTGGCGCCGAAGAGCGGCCACTTCCCCGCACGCGCCAAAAGCGTGATCTTTCTGTTCATGGCCGGCGGCCCGAGCCAGTTGGAACTGTTCGAGCCCAAGCCGAAGCTGCAACAGCTCGACGGCCAGCCGATCCCGGAATCATTCATGAAGGACAAGCGCTTCGCCTTCATGGACACCTTCGCCAAAGAAGTGCCCAAGCTGCTCGGCACGCGGCGAAAGTTTGCCCGGCACGGCCAAAGCGGCGTCTACCTCTCCGAGCTGCTGCCGCACATGGGATCGGTGGTGGACGACGTGGCCTTCCTGCGCGCGGTGTCCACCGACGTCTTCAACCATGCGCCGGCGAAAGTGTTCGTCAATACCGGAACGTCGCAGTTCGGACGTCCGAGCATGGGCGCCTGGGTCAGCTACGGCATCGGCAGCGAATCGCAGAACCTGCCCGGCTTCGTCGTGCTGCAGTCGGGGCCGCGCGGCCCGCGCGGCGGGGCGCCGAACTGGGGCAGCGGGTTTCTGCCGACGTCGTACCAGGGGGTTCCCTTTCGCTCGGCCGGCGACCCGATCCTGAACCTGGCCAGCCCCGCGGGCATCAACGCCCAGCGCCAGGGCCAGGCGCTCGAGGCACTGCGCGATCTGAACATGGCGCGGCTGGCGGAAACCGGCGATGCTGAGATCGCCACGCGCATCGCGTCCTACGAGATGGCTTACCGGATGCAATCGAGCGCTCCGGAGCTGATGGACCTTTCCGGCGAGACCAAAGAGACGCTGGCGATGTACGGCGCCGAGCCGGGCAAAAGCTCATTCGCCAACAACTGCCTGCTGGCGCGGCGGTTGGTGGAGCGCGGCGTGCGCTTCGTGCAGCTTTATCACACCGACTGGGACCATCACGGCGGCCCGGGCGCCGACCTCGAGCGCAGCCTGGAAAAGGTCAGCGGCGAAGTGGACCAGCCTTCCGCCGCGCTGGTGAAAGACCTGAAGCAGCGCGGGCTGCTGAACCAGACGCTGGTGGTGTGGGGAGGCGAATTCGGCCGCACCCCGATGGGCTAGAAACGCGAAAGCGTCGGGCGCAACCATCACATTGATTCCTACACCATGTGGATGGCCGGCGGCGGTGTGAAGCCCGGCATCAGCATCGGCGCCACCGACGACCTCGGCTTCAACGGCGTCGAGGGCCGCACCCATGTCCACGACATCCAGGCCACCATCCTGCGCCTGCTCAGCCTCGACCACCTCCAGCTCACCTTCCGCTTCCAGGGCCGCGATTTCCGTCTTACCGACGTCGGCGGCAAAGTCATCACCAGGCTTTTCGTTTGACACCGTCGTCCGGAAAATGGATCGGATCGCCTGGTTGACAGCTTGTCGTGAAACTCTTCAGGGTATACGTTGATACTTCCGTTTTCGGTGGGTGCCTCGATCCCGAGTTTGCACTCGCATCCCGGCGATTCCTTAATCTCGTCAAAGGCGTATATCGCGGCAGGAATCGTAAGCCGACGTTTCACGGACGACGCCACACATGTAGCTGCCGCGACGGTGGTTCGCGCCGACGCAATTGTTTCCTGGAACTTCAAACATATCGTCCGTCTGGTCGCCTCAGGAGATCCACTTCGATGAAGATGAGTAGGATCAGGAAGAAGTTCGATTGTGTTACGTACAAGCGCAGAGTCCAGTCAGAGATTTACGAAGAAATAAAGGGCCTCTCGCCGCAGGAAGAGATCGAATACTTTCGCAAGTCGGCACAAGCCGGGCCGCTCGGCCAGTGGTGGAAGGCCGTCAAACGCCGCTCGGAAGCCGCTGGGCGTAGGGGCCGCCGCAGGCAGGCGTGATGGTGCAACACTTGGTGGCCATCGAGTGAACTTGCGGGAATCTATCGAGGGTTGCGGCCTTGGATTTGCACGCGGGAGTGGCCCGGCGTTGGGCGGTTATTTTTTCAGCGTGGCAGCCCAGTTCAGGAGCACCGTGGCCGGCTCGCCCACCGCCTCCTCCACCTCGCTGTTAATCAGAAAGCGCTTCCCGTCGGCGGTGACGGCGTAGGGGGCGACGGCGATTGCCGCGAACGCCGAGGTCTGGAACAGCGCGCGGGGGATAGCCACTTCGAAGCCGGCGCCGGCCTTCACCTCCACTGCCATCAGCTTGCGGTCCGGCGCCAGGTAGAACAGCTCTTTGCCGTCTCCGCGCCAGCGTGGCTCGACGCCCCCGCCCGTCGAAACCGGCCACTTCCCTCCAGAAGATTTTCCTCCGCCGCCGGGCTGGCCCGGCACAAACTCCCGCACGTAGACCTCGTATCGCCCCGTCTCGTTCGACTCATAGACCACCCAGTTGCCGTCGGGCGAGAAATGCGCGTTCCCGTCATAGGCATTTGTCTGGCGGAAGCGAAAAGGCGTCCGCGACCCGGAAAGCGGGAGCATCCAGATCTGCGTGGGTTCGCTGCCGCCGGCCTGCGTGAAGGCGATGTGCTCTCCGTCCCTCGACCAGTCCGTGGGCGCGATGACGGTGCGTGGC
>JBKKAI010000349.1:0-6162 GCA_046714815.1 Terriglobia bacterium
TCCGCAGGGTTGGCGTCCCGCCGCATCAACCCGCTGCAGCAGGAGAAGATGCGGCAGCGCGCCGCCGAGCTGGAAGAGGAGATCGAGAAACTGGAGTCGGAGATAAGTGCGCTGCGGGAGAGCCTCAGCCGCTCCCCCGCCTATCCGCAGTCGCAGGACCTGCTGCGTCGCCTCGGCGAGCGCAGCCGGGAGCTCGAGGCCCTTTACCGCGACTGGGAGGAGCTGCAATCGGCCCCGTGATCGCTATCCGCGGAATCCCCGGGTCACTGCCTCTTCGCGCCCCTCAGGCCACCGGCACGAAATCGTACTTGCCGCGCTCGGCGGCGCGCACGTAGCCCCAGGGGTTCTCGGCATCGTGCACGAATACGCAAAGCCAACTCTCGGCCGCGGCGCGGGCCAGCACTTTTTTTCGGCTCTCGATGGTCTCCAGCGGAAACAGGTCGAAGGCCATCACCCAGGTGGGATTCAGGTGGGCGGAGGAAGGCACCAGGTCGCCCAGGAACGCGCAGGTTTTTCCGCCCGACTCGATCAGCACCACCTGCATGTGCCGCGTGTGCCCGGGACAGACGCACACACGAATGCCGGGAGCGAGCGTGACATCGCCGTCGAGCAGCATCATTCGCCCGCTCTCCACCAGCGGGTCATAGTTCTCGTCCAGGTAGCTGACGCGGTCGCGCTCCAGGCGCAGGTGGCCGTGCTCCCATTCGCCACGCTGCGCGGCATAGCGCGCGCGCGGGAAAACCGGCGCCGCCTGCCCGTTTTTCCAGCAGGTGTTGCCGCCGCAGTGGTCAAAGTGGAGGTGGGTGTTGATGACCAGGTCAATCGAATCGGGATCGGCGCCGGTGGCCGCGATGTCCTCGGCCAGGCTGTGCCGGCGCTCCACGCCGTGCAGCCGGTTCCGCTTCTCGTCCAGCTTGTCGCCGATGCCGGTTTCGACCAGCACCGTCTGGCCTTCGCGGCGCGCCACCAAGCCGTTCAGCCCACAGCGGATCAGGTTGTTTTCGTCGGACTGCTTCTTCCGGCTCCACAAGCTCTTCGGCACAACGCCGAAGAAAGCGCCGCCATCCAACAGGTAGGTGCCGTCGCTTACCAGCGAAAGCTCGAATTCGCCGAGCGCGATCCGGTTCATCCAGGTGCGGCTTTCGGGCCGCCGCTCACCATTTCGGTGGCTTCATCGAGCAGTTCGCGGTCGTGTGCTTCGTGCCCGCTTCCGGTGACCCTGTCGCTGAGAAAGTCGCCGGCCGCCTCGGCCGTTTCAGAAATGAACTCGCGGATTTCGCGTCCGGCGCGGGGCGCGTAGAGCATGGCTATCGCGGCGCCGACGCCCAGGCCGGCCAGGAACCAGATGAAACCGCCGCCGCCGTCTTCTCGGTGCTCCATGATTCATTCTAGCACCTGAGTCGTTGTTGCAGGACAGCCTGCGGCCACGGGACAGCCTAAAGGCTGTCCTACCGGCGTTTACTAAAAGGGGTCGCACGTTCGATTTTTCGCCACCGAAGCCCCAAAGTTGGGGCTTGCCGAACGTAAGATGATTGTTTACAATGCTTGCAAAACCGGATCGAAAGTGTTGAATCCCTTTGGAAGCAGACTTGCTCTCTTAACCGTGGGTGTCGAGCGAACTGGGAGGCGGTGTCCGTCATGGTGACGATCTTTGTTGGACTTCTGAAGCGCACTGTAATTGTCGCGGCAAGCCTGAGTGTGCTGGCGGTGGGTTTTGGTTTGCTCCTGTCCAAGATGTAGCCTCGTCATTCCCTTTTGAATGACTTCAGCGCGGCCTCCTGTCGTCGCCGGCCCCACAGGCCCGGGCGAAGCGTCGTCGAGCCGGATCCGGCGGGGTGAAGTTTCGCGCGGCCTGATGGCCCGACTGGTCCACCGCTGGGAGCATCGCCTTCACGATCGGGACAATAACCGCAAGATTCGGCCGTTCGAATGGGGCCTGGAATGGCTGGGGCTGAGCGAGGTTTCCGATCTGCCCGCCTTCGCCGACAGCGCGATCCGGTCCAGCGACTCCTTCTTTCACTACGCCCCTGTCAGCGATTACCGCTTCGACGGCGAGCACCTGCAATTCACCAGCCCGGTTGCAACGCCTCATCCGGAGAACAACACCGTCCATGGCCGTTATTTTCCGGCGCGCGGGGCGCGCGGCCGCGCGGCGCTGGTACTGCCGCACTGGAATGCCAGAGCGCATGAGCACATGGGGTTGGCGCGCCTGCTGGCCCGCTGCGGCATCTCGGCGCTGCGCCTGAGCCTGCCATACCATGACCTGCGCAAGCCGGCGGCGCTCGAGCGTGCCGACTACGCCGTTTCCAGCAACGTCGGGCGCACGCTGCACGCCAACCGGCAGGCGGTGGTGGACTCGCGCGCCGCGCTGGACTGGCTCGCCGCGCGCGGCTACTCGCGGCTGGCGCTGGTCGGCACCAGCCTGGGTTCCTGCACCGCATTCATCACCGCCGCGCACGACACCCGCATCCGCGCCGCCGCGTTCAACCACGTCTCGACGTGGTTCGCCGACGTCGTATGGCGCGGGCTGTCCACGGCCCATGTCCGTACAGGCCTCGACGGCTCGATCGCGCTCGACGACTTGCGCCGCTTCTGGGCCCCCATCAGTCCGGCCAGCTATGTCCATCGCTTCGCCGAGCGCCACCGCTCGGCGCGGCCTTTGCGGGCGCTGTTCCTGTGGGCGCGCTACGACCTTTCGTTTCCGCCGGATCTCTCGCGCCAGGCCATGGCGCTTTGCCGCGACGCGGGTCTGACTATGGAAGAACTCTGCTTGCCCTGCGGGCACTACACCAGCGGCAGGGCCCCATTCAAATGGATTGAGGGCGCCGGGATTGCGCGGTTCCTCGTTCGAAACCTGTAGACAGAAGCCCGGCGGGCGATTCGCGCCGGGGGGGCACGATGGCCGCCAGCCCGAATCGCGGGCTACCGGATGGTGTTCGTCGTCAGCCCCTGGTAAACCCAAACTCCGGCGATGATAGCCAGCAGCACGCCGGAAGTGGCTCCCAGAAGCTTGACGTAGGGCGCGGTGCGTTTCAGCGAGTGCAAAACCTCCTGCTGCTCGCGCTCCAGGTGCGATTCGGCTGCGCTGAGGAACAACTGATCGTCCTCTTTCATTCCTACAACCGACCGATAGATCATCAGGAGAATGAGCGCGCCGGTGATCACGCCCCACACGGCCAGAAGGATAACCAACAGTGACATATGGCCACCCCCACTTCGCATAGTATACCCCCGCATGCAAGGTGACGGCTCTGGTTTGGATAGCAAGCCGTGACCCGGCCTTTGCTGGCGACTGGCGGCGGGGCCGGGCATCTGACACAATGGGGCGATTGAAAACGGAGTAAGGCGAATGGTGGATCCGAACGGCCCGCGCGTGGCAGGAATCCTGGCGCCGCTGTTTTCCGTGCGCAGCGAGCGAAGCTGGGGGATCGGGGAGATCGCCGATATCGAGCCGCTCAGCGAATGGCTGGCGGACTGCGGCCACGGGCTTCTGCAACTGCTTCCGGTCAACGAGGTCTCACCGGTGGAAACCAGCCCGTATTCCTCGATGAGCGCCTTTGCGATTGACCCTGTTTACATCGCGCTCGACCAGGTGGAGGATTTCCGCGAGCTGGGCGGAGAACCGTCGCTTTCCCCGGCCCAGCAGGTGGAGCTGGAGCGGCTGCGCGCGGCGGCCCGCGTGCAATACACGGCGGTGCGCGCTTTGAAGCAGGCGGCGCTGCGGGCCTCCTTCGGGCGGTTCCGCGAATGCGAGCTGGCGCGCGGCTCGGCGCGCGCGTCCGACTTCCGCGACTTCCTGGCGGAGCATACGGCGTGGGTGGAGGACTATGCGTTGTTCCGGGCGCTGCACGACGAGAAGGAGAGCCACTGGGAAAGCTGGGAGGCGCCGCTGCGCGGCCGCGAGGCCGCGGCGCTCGACGCCGCCCGCCAGTCGCTGGCCGGTGAGATCCTGTACCACCAGTACTTGCAATGGCAGGCCGAGCGGCAGTGGCAGGCGGCCCGCAAGGCCGCGGCCGCGAACGGCGTCCGCATCAAGGGTGACCTGCCGTTCATGGTGTCGGGCCACAGCGCCGACGTGTGGGCCAACCAGGACCAGTTTCGCAAAGACGCCTCGGTCGGCGCTCCCCCAGACGCCTTCAGCGCCGACGGCCAGAACTGGGGGCTGCCGCCCTACGACTGGGAAGCGATGGCCGCCGATGACTTTGCCTGGCTGCGCCGCCGGGCCCGCCGCGCCGCCCAGCTCTATGATCTTTTCCGCGTGGACCACGTGGTCGGCTTCTACCGCACCTACACCATTCCCCGCGGCGGCGGCCGGCCCCACTTCGTCCCCGCGAACGAGCCGGATCAGATTTCACTGGGGGAGCGGCTGATGCGGGTGTTTCAGTCCGGCGGCGCCGAGGTCGTCGCCGAAGATCTGGGCATTATCCCCAACTTTGTCCGCCGCTCCCTCGGCGCCCTGGAAATCTCCGGATACCGCGTGCTGCGCTGGGAAAAAGAGTGGGACGAGCACGGTCAGCCCTTCCGCGATCCGGCCGCTTATCCCGCGCTCTCGGTGGCCGTTTCCGGAACGCACGACACCGAGACGATGGCGGTGTGGTGGGAGAGCATGGGGGCGGGCGAGCGCCGCGCCGCCTGCCGCATCCCCGCGCTCAGGGAGCTCAACGGCGAAACCACGGGGCGCTTCACACCCGTGGTGCACCAGGCGCTGCTCGAAGCCCTGTACGGCTCACGTTCTCGCTACCTTGTTTTGCCGATACAGGATATCCTTGGGGGCCGCGACCGCATCAATCTTCCGGCAACGGTCGGGCCGGAGAACTGGACCTACCGGGTGCCTCTGTTCATCTCCGAGATGCGCACCGACCCGCGCGGAAGCGAAGCTTCCGGCCGCATGGCCGCTTGTGCCCATCGCCACCGGCGGTGGCTGAACGAGGTTTAGTAGAGGATATGGCTCGACCGCGAAAAAAGCGCAAGTACCGCACTAAGACCAAGGTTCTCCGCCGCCCCAAGCACAACCGTCTTCGGGCCTCCCTGCGCTCGATGGCGAAGATGCCCACCTTCGACGAGATGGACTACATCATGGTGGAAGAAGCGATGCGCCGCTTTTGGCTGAAGGGCGACGCGGCCCTCGCGCTGGGCATCAGCCGCGAAGGTTTCCGCAAGAAAGTCAACCGCCTGCGGCTCAACTGGTGGCAGCAGTAGCAAGGGGATTCGGACGCTTCAGGGCTTGAGGTACGGCGCCAGAAACTTGTAGATCTCGGCGCGCGAATCCCGCGCCAGCCGCGTGTCCAGCCGGTTGAAAGCATGCCCGCCGGGCGCGCTCTGGTAAATCTTGTACTCGAACTTCTTCCCCTCCGCCTTCAGCGCGTGGATCAACTGCTCGACTTCGAGCACGTTGACGTCCTCGTCGTTGGTGTTGGTGTGGATCAGCAGCGGCGTGCGCAGCTTATGCGCGTTCCAGACCGGCGAGCGGCGACGGTATTCGGCCACGTTGGCCTCGGCTGATTTGCCGATGTGGTACGGCGCGGAGAACAGGCGGCGGTAGCCTTCGCTCTTGTACCCCATGCGCGCCACCAGGTCGCTGACCGGCACGCCGGCATAGGCCACCGCGTAGGCCTCGGGATGGTCGAAGATATTCATCAGCGCGATCATGCCGCCGTGACTCCAGCCGAGGATGCCGACGCGCTGCGGGTCGAGGAAGGCGTGCTGCTCGATCATCCAGTTGCGCGCGGCAAGCACGTCGTCATTCTCCAGGCCGCCGTAGTCAATCTGGCGGTAGAAGTCACCACCGTATCCGGTGGAGCCGCGGTATTCCGGGGCGATGACCACATAACCCTGCTCCATCAGTTCGCGGACAATGTTGGCGGAGGAACTGGAGAAATTGGCGTGCACGCCGCCATGCACCAGCACCAGCAACGGGTGCTTCCGCGCCCGGTCCAGCTTGCGCGGGATGAAAGTGTAGGCGGGAATGATCATCGGGTTGCCGGCGCCCTGCGCGGTGGGGTTGGGGTTCGAGCGCGGCGGCGGGCCCGTAAAGCGCACCTTGTTCACTTCGGCGATATCGCCCAGCTTGTGGTGCCACAGCAGTCGGCCACCGCCTTCGGCCACACCGCTCGCCACCGTTGGCCGCAATCTTGAACGGTGCGCAGAACCGCGCCTGCGCCG
>JBKKAI010000350.1:0-4982 GCA_046714815.1 Terriglobia bacterium
GGACGAGCAGCAGCGCGGCCCAAGCCCAGCCCACCACTGCCAGCGCGTGCCACACGAAGGCCCGGGTGAACATTTTCCAACAGCCCCAGAAGTCGCTGCCGAACAGCGGGGAGCTGGCCTCGGCGTTCTCGCCCAGGTACTGCGAGAGCTGGACCCAGAGGTGGCCAGGACCGCCGGCGACGACGACCAGCGGGGTCACCCAGGTGAGTGCGGCGGCGCCCGCGAGCAGCAGTCCCAGGGCGATTTTCCGCGGTGAGCGCAGCCCGCGCCAGGCGCAGAAGACCCACAACGGAAACAACAGCACCATCAGCGCGGGCCGCCACCCGCCGCCCAATCCCAACGCCAGGGCGGAAAAATACACAAAGCGCGTCTCGCCTGCCGCCGCTCGATGACACAGATAGGCGACCCCCACCGACACCACGGCCAGGTAGGGCCGCAGCGGCGAGGTGACCGTCCCGCGCCAGAACACGGGGTTGAGCGCCAGCAGCAGCGCGGCGGCCATGCCGGCCCACGCCGATTGCATCCGGGCGCCGAGCAGCAGCAAAAGCAGCGGCGCGGCCACTCCCGCCAGCAGGCCGCAGAGCAGGAAGCTGGTCTCCGGATCTCGCAGGAAGAAATTGAACAGCCGCGCCTGCGCCACGAACAGCGGATAGCCGGGCGGTTGGGGCTGGTGCAGTCGCGGGTCGAATTTATCGAGGGCCAGCGCCAGGTTTACGTTGTCGAACGAGAACAGGTGCGTGGGCGCGATCGGGAGCCGCGTCAGGGCCACCAGCGCGGCCAGCGCCAGCGCAAAGGCGGCCACGCCGCGCCAGGCCGGGCGGAGCGGCTCGGGCGGCGCCGGCGGCGCGACAACCTTCAGCGGGGCTTTCGACGCGGTGGCCACGTTACTTGCTGCGCCCCAGGTAGCGGATGCGGAACGTCAGGCTGCGCCGCTGCCCTCCGGCATAATTCAGGAACCTTGGCGAAGCGGTGTTGTTGTTGACGAACGAATAGTTGCCGTGGCCGGTGACGTTGTTGACGCCCACGCGGAAGCTCCAGCGATACCGGCCGGTCTCGACTTCGCGCTCGATGTGCGGGTTCAGGCTGAAGTAGCGCGGCAGCCGCAGGCGGTTCGGCGAGCCGACCAGTTCCTGCCGGTCGTTGATGACGCTGAAAGGCGTGCCATCGCGCCATTCCACAAACCACGATACGGTGTACTTCTTGAATCCCGGGAGCGGGGCCCATCCGTGTCCCAGGAGCCGGTTGGGGATGTCCCAGTCCATCGGGCCCGCGCCCTGCCCGGTGAAAAATGGGTTCTCGATGGTGTAATCGAGCACGGCGCTGGTGTGTGCCGCCGAGCGCACATAGGAGGCCGACCAGCGCGTGTTGTCGCCGAGGGCCTGGTTCACGGTCATCTCGAACGAGTTGTAGCGGTCGCGACGCGTGTTCTGCAGCTCGTAGACGGCCAACAGTGCCGCGGTGTTCGCGCGCAGCAGGTTTTGGAAGGTGAATCCACGGACGCCGCGCTTTTGAAGAAAATTGGCGCGGACCAGGAAGCCGCCGGGGAACCTCTGCTCCCATCCGGCGCTCCAGTTCACCACGCGCGGAGCGCGCAGGTGGCCGAAGTCGGCGCGGAACACGGTTTCCGCCGGCCCCCAGGAATAAGAACCGTCGGGGTGAAAAAACGTATCGAACTGCCGCTGGTCCAGCGGCCGGGTGACGGCGTAAAGGTTGGTGGCATCGTAGAAGACGCCGACGCCGCCGGAAAGTTTGATGTCCTTGCCGGCCCAGGGGACCACGGTGAAGGCTAGGCGCGGAGAAACCAACTGCCGCCCGACGACTTCGTCCCAGTCATGGCGCAGACCCATTTCCACCAGGAAGCGGCTGACCGGCGACCAGCGGTCCTGCACGTAGCCGCTCCATTCGAGGTTGTTCCGGGTGTACCCCGGCTCGCCGGAAAACGTGGTGAGCCGCCACGGCACGCTGCGCTCGCGCAACGTTTGATACGAGCGGCGGCTGGCGAGCGAGCGGTAGAAGATGCGGTCCAGGTTGAGGCCGAACTTGACGTCGTGCCGGCCGGCGGCGTACAGGGGCTGCGGCGCGAAATTGGCCATGTACTGCTGGCGCTCGGCCTGGCGGTTGGAGCGCATGAAGTAATTGCCGCGCCGGCGGTCGGGCTCGATGATGAACGGCAGGTCGCCCATGGGGTCCTTGCGCAGGTGCAGGCGGTTCACCGCCACACCCGCATCAATCAGCATCCCCTTCCAATACCCCTGGTCTTTGAGGGAAAAGAAATTGTTGAGCAGTCGGATGTCGCGCGTGGTTTCAACCGGATTCAGCAGATCGAGCCCCACGTGCCCATAACTGGCGTCATTGTGCAGCCAGGTGGCGGCCAGCAGGTGCGACGGCCCCAACTGCGCCTGCAGGCGGACCAAGTCGCTCCAGCGCCAGGCGCTGGTTCGGTCACCGCCTTTCGGCAGGCCGCTCAGAACATCCAGGTCATACTTGGCGTCGAAGGAGTTGAGGAACCAGACCCGGTTCTTCACCAGCGGCCCGGACACGGTCGCGCGCGGCGCCCAGTCTTTCAGGTAGACGCCGCCCTGGTTGTCGAAGCTGGGAATGAAATCGGTGACCTTGTAGCGGAAGCGGTCGTCGCCGCTGTGCGTGGTGACGGCCACCACGCCGGAAGAGGCCTTGCCGTACTCGGCCGAATAACGGCTGCTGCGCACATCGGCGGCGCGCACCGAGTCCACGCTGAAGTTGTTCTCCAACCCACCGGCCACCGGACTGGTGATGTTGAAGCCGTCGAGCAGGAACGTGATCTGGTCGGTGGCGCCGCCGTTGATGTGCAGCCGCCCCAGGTTGTCGGTGGCCACGCCGGGCAGGATCGCCAGCGCCTTCTGGAAGTCGTAGGCGGGCGTGAAGGGCACGCGATCAATCTGCTCCTGCGTGATCGTGCGGGTGCGCGAGGTTTGCTGCGGGTCCACCTCCTGAATGGAAGCGATCACGTCCACGGTCTGCTTCACCTGCTGCCGCGCCAGCGCCAGCTCCAGGTGGATGCCCTCTCTGGCGACTTCGATCTGCTGCCGGAGCGGGAAAAACCCCTCGTGCAGCACCTCGATGTGGTACGAGCCGGGAGCAATCGAAGGAAGCGAGAACTGGCCCGCGGCGTCGGTGCGCACCACCAACTGGCCCGCCGCCACCGGTCCCGACAGCAGCACGTGCGCGCCGGAGATCGCCGCGCCGCTTTCGTCCACCACTTTGCCGGAGAGCGCCGCTTCGGGAGCTGCCATGGCAGCCGCCAGCGCCGCCCAGAATCCCAGGAGCCCGAAGCAAGCTCTCACGAAGTCCTTGGTGACGGTGGCGCGCAAGGCAAAGCCGAATGCACCGTCAAGCCCCAGCCGCATAATTTGGAAGCCCGGTCTCCCCTGATGGAGCGGAGTATGTCAGAAAGGCGGCGGCCGTTGCCAGTGAAAAGTTGCCGGCCGGGAGGGTGTCGCCGGTGAAAAACTCATGTTTCAGATATACAATAAAGGGGTGAGGTTGGCGTGAGGTTCATGACGCGCCTGCGATTGCCGGCCCGAGGCGTCTTGCCGGCGCTGGTGGTGCTGGCTCTGGCAGCGCCGGGCGCGGCGCCGGAGCAGCGGCAGCAACGCCGCGTGCCATCCGCAACCCAGGCCCCGCCCGCCCAGCAGGATCTCCCGCCGATCTTTCGCGTTCCGGTCACCACCGTGCTGGCGCCGGTCACCGTCACCGACGGTAGCGGCGAGTACATCATGGACCTGAAGCCGGAGCACTTCGTCCTGCTCGACAACAACGTGCGCCAGCAGATTACGGTGGAGCTGGCGGAGATGCCGCTGTCGCTGGTGATCCTGGTGAGCAACAGCGCGCGGCTGGAGCCGCTGATCCCGCAGGTGCGCAAGATCGGGAACCTGTTCACCAACCTGGTGATCGGCGAAACCGGTGAGGCGGCGGTGATCACCTTCGACCACCGGGTGGAGGTGCTGCAGGAATTCACCAGCGACGCCGAGCGCATCGAGAAGGTCTTCAAGGACCTGCCGATCGGCAGCGAGCAAGCGCGGCTGAGCGACGCGATCGTGCGCGGGCTCAGTATGCTGAGCTTGAGGCCGCCCGGGCGCCGCAAGGTGATCCTGGTGGTCGCCGAGGGCCGTGATTGGGGCAGCGAAACCGACCTGGGTTTCGTGCTCAGCGAGGCGCAGCGGGCCAGCGTCTCGATTTACTCGGTAGGGCTCAGCGGCGTGCGCTCCCGCCTCACCGCTAAGCCGGCCAACCCCGGGCCGCCTCAGTTTCCCCCGGGTGCGGCCGGGGGCCGTCCGGGCTTTCCCGCGGCAACCACCAGCCCCACCGCCCGCGCCAACAGCGGCGACATTCTCGCGGCGCTGTCCGAGGCGGTGCGCGGCGTCAGGGGTATTATTTTCGATCATCCCCTGGAGGCCTACGCCGAGGGCACCGGCGCCGTGCACATCGGCGGCTTCTCCAACAAAGCCATCGAAGAGGCCGTCAGCCGCATCGGCCGCGAGCTGCGCAGCCAATACCTGATTTCCTACCGCCCGAACAATCTGACCGAGCCCGCCTTTCACAGCATCAAGGTGTCGGTGGACCGCCGTGGCGTGAAGGTCCGCACCAAGCCCGGGTATTACTACCCCGGCACGGGCGGCTCCGGCCCTCCGGCCGACGGCGCCCGCTGACAGGCTGCCCGCGCACAGGCAAGAATGCCTGGCAAGAATGCCTGTGCGAGTTTTTGTATGTGTTAAGCTCAGGCGAAAAGGCGATGCTCACCGACGCAGCCCTGGCGGCCCTGGCCGCCGGGAGCGAACCGTTTTCTTTTTTTCCGCCCGTGCGCGGTTTCGCCGAGAACCGCTGGCGTTTCCACGAGGCCACGCGGGCCGAATTCGGCGCCCTCAACCTGGCGGCGAATGATCTGGTGTGGTTCGCCCGCGGCAGCGTTTCCTACATCACGGCTGAGGAGGGCGGCGTGACGG
>JBKKAI010000351.1:0-3988 GCA_046714815.1 Terriglobia bacterium
GAGTAGATCAATGCGCCTTTCATCAGATTTATCCGGCCGTAAAACTCCAGGCGATCCACACTGAACAGGTCCCAGCTCAGCCCGATTCGGTCAATCACTTCGGGCGGAAAAAGCCCCTGGTAACCGAGGTTGTGGATGGTAAACAGCGTTCCGGTATCTTCCAGCGCCGGGTCCTCGGCGTAAGCGGTGGCCAGCAGCACCGGGACCAGCCCGGTCTGCCAGTCGTGACAATGCAGCACCTGCGCCGGAAAAACCAGCTTGGCGATTTCGAGCACCGAGCGCGAGAAGAGGGCAAAGCGCTCAGCATTGTCCGGGTAGTCGCCGGCCGCCGGCGTGCCGTAGAGGGCGTCGCGGTTAAAGAAGGGCGCGTATTCGACGAAGAAGGTACGCACGCCGCCGCGCGCCGGGCCCTCGAGGATTTCGGGAAAGTGGAGTGCGTGGCCGAGCGGCACGCTGAGGCTGCGCAGCACCGTGCGCGGCGACGCCAGCGCCGTGGCGCGATAACGTGGCAGGACAACCGCCACCTCGTGGCCCAGCCGGGCAATGGCCTGGGGCAGCGCACCGACCACATCCGCCAAACCACCCGTCTTTGAAAACGGGACGCCCTCGGATGCAGCCATCAGGATGCGCATCAGAAGCGATGATAGCACTAGAATATCGGTGTGCCACGCCGCCTGGGGCAACACTTCCTCGCCGATGACCGGGTGCTGGAGCGCATCGTGGATGCGCTGGGAATCGAAGGCACGGCCTCCGAGCTGGTCGTCGAAATCGGCGCCGGGCGCGGGGCGCTGACCGAACGGCTGTCCGGCCGCGCGAAAAACCTGGCGGCAATCGAGATTGACCCGCTGCTGGCCGCCGGCCTGCGCGAGAGGTTCGCCGGCCGTCCCCACGTGCGCATCATCGAAGCCGACATCCTGGCGCTGCCGCTCGGCCCGGTTATCTCCCCAATAGGGGGTGCAACGGGCGCCGGCAAGGCCCTGGCTGTCGGCAACCTGCCCTACTACATCACGTCGCCGATATTGATGCGCCTGTTCGAGACGGCCGAGTTGCTGAAAACCATCGTGGTGATGGTGCAGCGCGAAGTCGCCGAGCGCATTACGGCCGCGCCCGGCGGGCGGGAGTACGGCGCGCTCTCGGTGACCGCGCAGTACTACACCCGGCCGGAACTGCTGTTCCGGATTCCACCGGGCGCGTTTCGACCGCCGCCGGAGGTGGATTCCGCGCTGGTGCGCATGAGCGTCACGCCCCGCGACAAGAGGCCCGCCGGCGATGAGCAGGGCTTCCTGCGCTTCGTGCGCCTGGTGTTCCGGCAGAAGCGCAAGACGCTGCGCAACAACCTGAAGGGCGAGTACCCAGCCGAAACGAGCGCGCGGGCCATGGAGAATCTCGGCGTTTCACCCTCCGCGCGCGCCGAAACACTCAGCGTCGAGCGCCTGGCCGCCCTCTACAAGCTGCTTTCCTGATGAACAGCCGGCACAGACAAGAATGTCTGTGCTACGTCGGGGCGAACAGGCGTTTCATCCAGGCGCGGACCAGGGGCGCGGCCGCCGACGGAATGCGATGCCCGCCCTCGAGCAGGTGATACTCCACGCCGGCGATGCGCGCCAGGAGCCGTTCGGCATAGCGCCCGGTCACCTCCGGCGAGTAGAAGCGGTCTTCGCGCGTGGCGATGTGCAGCGCGTCTGCGGCGGTCCGCTGGTACGGCGCGGTGTCCCAGTCACCGGGGATTCCGCCACAGATGCCCACCACGCCGCGCACGGCCTCCGGGTGCGTGCAGATGAAGCGATAGTTCAGCGCCACCGATTGTGAGAAGCCCACCAGCACGGCGCGTGCCGCGGGCACTCCCACCTCCGAGAGCACCCGCAGGACCATGTCATGGTGCATACGCCGCGACTGCTCCGCCTGGAAGCTCGTGCCCCAATGAAATCCCACGCGAGATTCCGCGGTCTTGTCGGGATTGACCCACAACTGGTGGGGTCCCTCGATCGCGGCGATGATCGTCGCAGTGAAAGGCTCCTCGCCCACCAGCTTTTCGGTAAGCGCGAGCATCTCTTCCGGCGTCATTGCATAGCCGTGCAGGGCGATCACCAGCATCGAGTCGGGGACGGTCTGCTCTGGCCGGCGCAGCAGATACCGGCACCGCAGCGGCAAATCGAAGAATCGCGCTTCTGCCGGTTCATCCCGCATTTCGCATCGGCATTCGTCAGGTTCGATAGCTGGCGTTGATGCGGATATAGTCCTCGGTCAGGTCGCACGTCCAGAAGCGAACCTTGCCTGGGCCGCGGCCCACGTCCAGCCGGATATGGACCTCGCGCGCCAAACGCAGGTTGGCGTTGAGCGCCAATTCCTCGAACTCAGTGGCCTGCCCGCGCCGGCAGACGGCGACGCCGTTCATGCTGATCTTGACGCGCGCCGGTTCAAAGAGCGCTCCCGAATTCCCGGCGGCACTGAGGATGCGGCCCCAGTTGGGGTCGCCACCGGCCACGGCCGTCTTCACCAGCGGGGAGTTGGCCACAGCGCGCGCGATCCGCTCGGCATCCGCCTCGGTGCGGGCGCCGGCCACGTCAATGATCACCAGCCGCTTCGCGCCTTCGCCATCCGCGGCGATAGCCACCGCAAGCTCGGACATCACCGCTTCCAGCGCTTCCCCGAACAAGCGCTCGGACACTTTGCCGGACGCGCCGTTGGCCAGGACAAAGACGGTGTCGTTGGTCGAAGTGTCGCCATCCACCGAGATGCGGTTGAACGTGTGTTTGACGGCGCTGGCTGTCATCCGCCGCAGGCGCGCAACGGAGATGGCGGCGTCAGTCAATACAAAAGCCAGCATCGTGGCTGTCAGAGTAGCCATTTGGGGATGAATCATCCCCGCGCCCTTGGCCATACCCAAAATGCAGGCGGCGCCGGTTTCCCGAAAAGCCAGCTTCGGCCGCGTATCGGTGGTGAGGATGGCCGCGGCCACTTCGGTGAACCGCTCCGGGGCCAGCCCGGCGACCAGGCTCGGCAGCGCGCGCGGGATGAGAAGCTCGCCGAGCGGAACGCCGATCACGCCTGTGGAAGCGACCAGCACCTGGCGCGCCGGAGCTCCGAGCAGCTTCGCCGCCGTTTCCGCCGTGCGTTTCGCGACCCGAGCGCCGTTGGACGTGGCGCAGTTGGCATTGCCGGCGTTCACGACGATGGCGCGGGCGCGGCCCCGGGCCGCGCGCAGGTGCGCGCGTGACAACTCCACCGGCGCCGCCGCCACGCGGTTGCGGGTAAAGGCGGCTGCCGCCAAAGCCGGCCGGTCCGAGACGATCAGCCCCACGTCCGGCGCTCCCCCCTTGCGGATGCCCGCAGCCGCCGCCGCGAAACAAAATCCGCGCGGCGCGTGAAAGTCGAGTGGATTCTGGTCCGGCATGGGCCGGCCAGTTTAGCAGGCTGCCGCAAAACGCGCCACAGGCAGGAATGCCGGCAATGCCGGCGATGCGGCAATGCCAGGCCTCGCCCTCAGAACCCGATTCGCAGCCCCACGCGGAAGAAGCGCTGGTCGTTGCCCTCCCTCCCGGTGTTCTGCACGCTGCCGATCAGCCCGAAGTTGCTCGAGGCTACGTCGGCGTTCGGGTTGGCAAAGTGCGGCGTGTTCGAGATATTGAACGCCTCTACGCGCAACTGAACATTGATACGCTCGTTGACTTGAAACCGGCGAAAGACACCCATGTCGAAATTGATGAGGCCGGGTCCTCTCAGCACGCCAGTGCCGCAGGTGCCAAAGCGCGCCACGTTGGGAGAAACCGCGTTCGGGTCGGCCAGATTGGTGCGGTCCCACCAACGCGTTCGCTCGCCAATCTTGGCGACAGGACCCCGGCAGTCGGCGAACTGGCCGGAACCGGGGGCGTTCAGCGTCGTGCCCGGAGCCGTCGGCGTTACCGGCGTGCCCGTGCTCAGCCGGGCCAGTGCGTTGATCTGCCAGCCCCCAAGCAGGGCAGCCATGGCGCCGTTCTTCGACCAGCGC
>JBKKAI010000352.1:0-8365 GCA_046714815.1 Terriglobia bacterium
GGCATTGCCCACAGCATTGCCGCAATCATCCGCCACCTGGACCTCGATGGTGCTAGGCCAGCGCGCCGGGGAAGCGAAGTTGTTCCCCAGGCTGCGGTGCAACGCGTGCAGCCGCGTGGGAACGCACTGGTGACTGACTTGGCCTTCGCGACCGGCGGAAGCGGCGCTCACGGGAGCGGCCACGACGAGGAACAGGATGTTCACCACCTGGGCCGGACTGCCGTCGCTGAACAGCAGCGTGATCGCGCCGCGGTACACATCCGGCCTCAGCGTGCCCAGTTCCGTCAACACGGTCATGGTCCGAGCGGAGGCCGCTGGGGAAAGCGTCCCCGAAACGACCCCCGACACGACGAGGTTGCCCGGCACCGCGTCCAGCCAGTTGCCGCGGTCGCGGGTCAGCAGGCCGCTGACCGCCTCGACGCTGCCAGGCGCGGCCGTGGCCAGGCGCACCGTTTGCGAGCCGGGCGACGACGTTCCGGCCTGCGCCGCAAAGATCAACCCCGTGGGACGCACCTGCACTCCCGGATTGCTTCCCGCCGGCAACACGGTCAGGTCCACAGTCACAAACTGCGGCGAATTGTTCGCCCCCGAGGCATTGATGCGGATCAGGCCGCTGTACTGGCCGGCGCGCAGTCCGGCCACGTTGACTCCCACCTCCACCATGGGGACCTGCGTGGAAGCCGCCTCGCTGCGGCCGCTCGCCCCCCCGGTGGACGTTGACACGCTCAGCCAATTGCCGCCCGACAAGGTGCTCGGCTGAACGGTCCAGTTCATGGCCCCCTGTCCGGTGTTGATGACGCCGAAGCTTTGCGAAGGCACGATGGCGCCGCCCTCGACGCCGGTGAACAGCAGCCCGCTCTGGCTCAGCAGGATGGTCTGCGGCGCCTGTGACAGGAGCAAGGTCACCGCCACGGTCCGCGATTGGTTGATGCCCGAGCTCTCGACCCGCACCGAGCCCGAGTAAACGCCGGGCGCAAGACCGGCCAAATTGACACTGACCTGGAGCGCCGCCGGCGAGCCGGCCGAGGCCGTTCCCTGAGTTGGCGCCACCACCAGCCAGTTGCCGCCACTGGCCGTCTCGGCCCGCGCCGCCCAATTCAGCGCGCCCCCACCGTCGTTGGTCACGCGCAGGGTCTGGGCCGGCGGGTTGCCCGCGCCGGCGCGGCTTTCAAAGGTGAGCGCCGCGGGCTCGGCGGACAGCCGCGCGGCTTCAGCGGTCTGAACCGTCAGAGTGACGGCCACGGTCTGCGTGGCAGGAATGGCCAGCGCCACCTGCGCGGTCACCGTGCCCCGGTAAGTCCCCGGCGACAGGCCGGCGACATTCACCTCAACCGACACGATGCCCGGCGCCGAGCCGGAGGCGGGTGAAACCGACAGCCAACTGCCGCCGCTTTGCGTCGCGGCCTGCGCACTCCAGAGCAGCCCGGTCACGGAGCTGGAAATCGTAATTCGCTGGGCTGTGATCACCTCGGCCCCGGCGGGCGCGGAGAAGCTGAGAGTCGCCGGCGAAACAGAAAAGGAGGGAGCGGCAGCGGGCACTTTGCGGATGCGGTCGTTGAAAGTGTCGGCGATGTAGACACTGCCCGCTCGATCCAGGGCCACACCCAAGGGGCCATTCAGCGCGGCGTTGTTGGCGGGTTCGCCATCGCCGGAAAAACCGAAGAGGCCACTGCCGGCAATGGTGGTGATGGTGTCCCTCGGAGTGAACTTGCGGATGCGGTTATTCATTTCATCCGCCACATAGACTTCACCGGCCGCGCTCACTGACACACCTTGGGGACGATTCAGCCTGGCGCTCGTCGCCGGGCCGCCGTCCCCGGAAAACCCCTGAACTCCGGCGCCGGCGACGGTCGTAATCGTTCCATCGAGACCGACTCTGCGAATGCGGTGGTTAAATGTATCCGAGACGAAGAGGTTGCCGGCCGTGTCAACGGCCACTCCAGAGGGGAAATTCAGCGAGGCCTCTATCGCCGGTCCGTCATCGCCGGAAAACCCTTGAACTCCGTTGCCGGCAACAGTCCTGATAATCCCGTCGGCGCCCACCTTGCGGATGCGGTGGTTATCACGGTCAGCAATGTAAAGATTGCCTCCTCCTGCATCCACCGCCACGCCCCTGGGCAGCAACCGAGCGCTGGTGGCTGGACCGCCGTCGCCCGAGAAACCAAATCCCGTGCCGGCCACGGTCGTGATGATGCCGCCGGTGACCTTACGGATGCGCGGGCCGTCGGCAACATAGAGGTTCCCGGCGGCATCTACAGCGACACCAATGGGAGAAAGCAGCGATGCATTGGTGGCCGGCCCGCCGTCGCCGGCCTGGCCGGCAGTCCCGGTGCCGGCCACCGTGGCGATCGTTCCATTGGGGCTGACCTTGCGGACGCGCCGGCTGAGAGTGTCGGCGACGTAGACGCTGCCCGTCGCGTCCACGGCCACACCCTGTGGAGAGTTCAGCGCGGCACTGGTGGCCGGGCCGCCATCCCCGAAGAATTTGAACAATCCGTTGCCCGCCACAGTCCTGATCGTGCCCTCAGGACTCACCCTGCGGATGCGGTTGTTGTTGGCGTCGGCGATATAGAAACCGCCTGCTGGATCCGCCGCCACAGCGGTGGGGAAGAACAGCGACGCACTGGTCGCCGGACCGCCATCACCGGAAAAACCGCGGTCGGCGCCGGCCACTTTCGTAATGGTCCCGTCCGGACTGACCTTGCGGACGCGGTCATTAAAAGGTTCGGTGATATACAGGTTGCCCGCCGCATCCACGGCCACACCTTGCGGAGATGACAGCAGTGCATTGGTGGCCGGCCCGCCGTCGCCGCTCGAGCCTTGGGTTCCGGCACCAGCCGCGGTGGTGATGATCCCGCCCGTGCTGACCTTGCGGACGCGGTGGTTTCTGGAGTCGCTGATGTACAGGTTGCCGGCTCCATCCAGGGCAACGCCAGCGGGCTCATTCAGGGCCGCGCCGGCCGCCGGTACGCCATCGCCGCCGAAACCCGCGGTTCCGGTGCCCGCCACGGTGTTGATGATTCCGTCAGAGCTGATCTTGCGGATGCGGTGGTTGAACCTGTCCGCGATATACAGGTTGCCCGCCGCATCCACCGCCACACCGACGAGTTGATTGAACCGTGCGCTCGCTGCCGGTCCTCCATCGCCCGAAAATCCAGTGCTTCCCGTGCCGGCGATCGTCGTGATCGTCCCATCGGCGCTGACTCTGCGAATCCGGTGATTGCCGGCGTCCGCGATGTACAGATTGCCAGCCGCATCAACCGTCACATGTGACGGAAATGAGAGCGAAGCGGCGGTGGCCGGCCCGCCATCGCCGGAGAAACGCGCGACTCCGTTCCCGGCCACCACCGTGAGAACACCGGCCGGGGAAATTCTGACCACCAAGTGGTTGCTATCCACCGCGAACACATTACCCGCCAGGTCAACGGCGATGCCGTTGACCTGGCCGAGTGCGGCATTAGTCGCCGGCTCACCCTCGCCACGAAAAACCCAGGTGGTCCCGGCCACCGTAGTGATCACGCCCTGGGCACATAGGACAAGAGGGTGAAGAAGGAAGGCGAGCGCACCAATGATCAGCCGGCGCTTCAACATCTTGGCCGATGGTACGCCGCGCCGCCCGGTCAAGTAAAGCCGTTATCCGCAGATGACACAGAATACTTCCTGGGCTTGGGAAGGAGAATGACGGCGCTTCACATCATCGTAAAAAGTAGAGCATTAGGTCCAAGGCGGCCCGTGGCCGGTGCTGCTTGGACAGCGCGGCGCGGCCGAAGCGGGAGAGCCGGAGCGGAGGGGGCCGGGCTCTCCCACCGAATCCCGGTGGTGCGACCAGCGCAATCCGGCCTTCCAAGCCTTGAACTAGATCGCGGTCTGTGCGGCCGAATTTCAAGAAGCCGACGCCGATGCCCAGAGGAATCACCAGCAACCCGACGTACACAAGAAGAAGCCGCCTCCGGCGATGGATCTCCTTCTCTACTTCTTTCTCAATCCTCCCGCGTCGTTCGGAGTCGCCGGGGCCACTACTGGAAACGTCACCCATTTTGTCCTCCCATTTCCCTCAATAAGAGGAAGCCGCACATAAGAACCACAGAAATCATCGCAGTCGCATACGCGATGATCGACTGGAGTGAAAACCGGGAGTAGAGAGGGGTCAGGGCAATCAGCAGGAGAGACAAGACCGCCAGTGCCGAGATTCCGGTGAGCAAGAGCCGGGGCCATCCTTCAAAGGCTCGCTTCCTCCTGTTCAGCTCCGACCAGCGCTCGACTAGCAACCTTTCGAGATCGGTGTGCACGGCATCCGCGAGCCTAGCGGCACTGTCGAACCACTTGCACCAGGCTCCCCCTCGGAAGCCGGTCATACGAGGCTTGGTAGCGTATGAATCTCTACCGAGCCGCCTCTCGAGGTACACAATACAGCGGCCAACCTCTGCAACTTCCGCAGAAACTCGCCTCATTTCACCGCGTCAGTATCGCACAAATCTGTGCGAATGGCCTGAGCGATGACCTGACGCTTGAGAATACGCTGGGTGGTGCCTGCCGGCCGCCGACTGGCGACTGGCGACTGCCCGCTCTGCTACTGGCGAATGGCCAGTGTGACGGTGTTGCCCGGCACGCCGTTTTGCAGCAGGACCAGGGGAACGGCCGCACCGGGCTCGATGCCCTGCGGGATTTCGACGTTCACCTGGTAGAGGCCAACAAAGTTGGGGGCCAGGCCGGCAAAATGCACGGTCGCGGGCCGGCCGCCGACGCGGGCCTCCACCGGCGTGACGACACGTGCCAGCGGCTCGGCCGCCGGAGCCGCGCGCCCGGACGCGACGCGCGGATTGGTCATCCCCAGTCCGGTGCAGAACACCTGCACGATGTCTCCGGCCCGCGCCGGCGCCACCGCATCCACCAGGATCCCCTGCGCATTGAGGGCGGCTCCCTGTCCCGTACCTTGCTGGTTGGTGGTGAAGATGCCCGGCTGGGTCGCGGCAATGGTAATCGTCTCCGGCACGGTAACCACATCCAGTCCACTCTGCCCGCGCGTGCGCACCACGGCGTGCTGCCGCGTCGCCGCGGCGAGCTCGAACGGCAACTGGGCGTTGACCTGTCCGTCGGCGGCGAAAAACAAGGGCACATCCACGCCGCCGATGTTCAGCGCAGCCCCGCCCAGCGTCGTCTCCAGAGGCACGTGCGTCGCGGCGTTCTCGCCCCTTGCCAGGTTGCGCCCAAACACGGCGACAATGCTGCCCGGCGCCACCGTGGCCCCGCGCGCGTAACTGGCGCCGTTGACAATACCGCCGGAGAACAGCAAGGGCGCCGCCGCGTTGGCGCTCACTTGCCCCTGCGCTTGGACCTCCACGGGCGCCAGCGGCGCCAGGCTGGCTCGCACCGTCACTGTGACCTGCGCCGCCGCGGTAACCGGCCGCCACGTGCCCGTGTAGACGCCGTTGCGCAGGCTGGTCAGGGATAGCGGCGGGTCACCGTTCGAGAAACCGGCCACCACCGAGGCGTTGGGGATCGCCGCGCCACAGTCGTTCACCACCTGCACCTCGATGGCGCTCGGCCAGCTCACCGGCGAGGCAAAGTTGCCGCCCAGGCTCCGGTGCACCGCGTGCAAGCGTTGCGGCGCGCACTGAACCGCGGTGCCCTCGAGACCAACGCTGGTTTCAGCCGCCAGCGATGCCGCCCGGACCACCGGGGCCACGGCAAGGAACAGAATGTTCACGGTCTGCAGGCTGCCGTCGCCGAACAGCAACGTGAGGGCCCCGCGGTAGACACCCGGCGCCAGCGTCCCAAGTGTCGGCTGCACCGTGATGGTGTTCGGCGCAGCGGAAGAAAGCGTCAAGTTCCGCGGCGCCGCGTCCAGCCAGTCGCCGCCATCGAGCGTCAGCAATCCGCCGCGCGCCTCCAGGGCGCCGGCCGCGGCCGTCGCCAGACGCACTGTCTGCGAGCCCGGCGAGGTGGCGCCCGCCTCCGCCGCGAAGATCAGCCCCGTTGGACGCACCAGCACGCCTGGGTTGCTTCCCGCCGCCAATACATTCAGGTCCACGCTCACCAACTGCGGTGAGTTGTTCGCTCCCGGCGATTCCACGCGGAGCAGCCCGCTGTACCGCCCAGCCCGCAGACCAGTGACGTTGACGCCCACTTCCGCCTGCGGCACTTGTGTGGAAGCCGCATCGCTGCGGCCGCTCGCCGGTGACACACTGAGCCAGTTGCCACCGGACAGCGTCTCGGCCCGCACCGTCCAGCTCATCACGCCCTGGCTGATGTTGAGCACGCCGATACTCTGTGGCGGCGCCACTGAGCCCCCTTCCACCCCGGTGAACAGCAGCCCGCTCTGGCTCACCAGAATGGTCTGCGTCACCCCGGAAACCAGCAGTGTCACGGCTACTCGCTGCGTCTGGTTGGTGGTGGAACTCTCCACATTCACCGCGCCGCTGTAGGTTCCCGCCGCCAGCCCGGCGACGTTCACACTGACCGGCGCCACGGAGGGAGACCCGGGCGAGGCCGAGCCGGAAGCCGGCGACAGGCTTAACCAGTTGCCGCCCGAAAATGTTTCCGCGCGCGCCGTCCACGTCAGCGCGCCGCCGCCGCCGTTGCTGATGCTCAGGCTCTGCGCGGCCGGGGCGCTGGCGCCGGCCGGCGTCTCAAACGTCAACGCTGCCGGTTCCACGACTAACTGGGCCGCCACCGCCGAGGCAACGGTTATTTCCACTGCCACGGTTTGCACGGGAGGCACCGCCAGCGGCGCCTGAACCGTCACGGTGCCTCGATAGGCGCCCGGCGCCAGGTTCGTCGCATCCACGCTGATCGCCAGCGCGCGCGGCGTTGTGCCCGTGGCCGGCGACACAGCCAACCAATTGCCGCCACTCTCGGTCGTCAACTGCGTGTGGAAGGCCAGCCCGGTGACCGCGCTCGAGACGGTGAGCTGCTGAGCGTTGGCCACCGGCGCGCCCGCCGTCGCGGCAAACCGCAGGCTGGCGGGTGTCACCGTAAAGGACGGCGCACTGGCCAGGACCTTGCGTACGCGGTCGTTCACCGCATCGGAGATATAGAGGCTGCCGGCAGAATCTATCGCCACCCCGGTCGGATTCGCAAGCGAAGCGCTGGTGGAAAGGCCGCCATCGCCGCCAAAGCCATACCGGCCGCCGGCCACCGTGCTGATCGTTCCGTCCCGACTGACTTTGCGGACGCGATCGCCAAAGGCTCCGATGTAAAGCTGACCGCCTGCATCCAGGGCCAGGCTTGTAGGACTGTTCAACGAAGCACTGGTGGCGGGCCCGCCGTCGCCGGAAACACCTTGCACCCCATTGCCGGCCACAGTACTGATCGTCCCGTCCGGGCTGACGCGGCGGATGCGGTGGTTGTCTTGGTCCGCGATGTACACGTTACCGGCTGCGTCCACCGTCACACCGGAAGGACGATTCAGCGCGGCGCCGATGGCCGGCCCGTTATCCCCGGAAAAACCCTGGACTCCGGTACCCGCCACGGTGCTGATGATTCCACCGGGGGTAACCTTGCGGATACGGTGGTTTTGGTTCTCGGCGATGTAGACGTTACCTGCCGCGTCGGCAGCCACGCCGGTCGGGTATCTGAGCTGGGCGCTGGTGGCCGGTCCGCCGTCGCTCAGAACTGCTCCGCCACCGGCCACGGTGCTGATTCTTCCGTCGGGCCCAACCTTACGGATACGGCTGTTGCCGCTGTCCGCAATGTAAATATTCCCCGCCGGATCCACCGCCACGCTGGTGGGTTCCCGAAAGGACGCACTGGTGGCCGGACCTCCATCGCCCGAAGAGCCTCGAAAGCCGCTGCCCGCAAACGTGGTGATGATTCCATCGGGTGCAACCTTGCGGACGCGCTGGTTCTGAGTGTCGGCGACGTAGAGATTGCCGGCCCTATCCAGCAAGACCCCGGCTGGAATATTCAAAAAGGAACTGATGGCGGGACCGCCATCGCCGGCAAACTTGAATACGCCGGTCCCCGCCACAGTGCTGATGGTTCCCTCGCGGCTAACCCTGCGGATCCGCTGATTGGACCCGTCGCCGATATACAGCGTGCCGCCCGCATCCACAGCAACACCGCGAGGCGTGTGTAGAGAAGCACTGATGGCCGGCCCACCGTCACCCGAAAAGGCCCCGTCGCCGCCGGCAGTGCCGCTGCCGGCCACCGTCGTGATGGTGCCGTCGGCGCTGACTTTTCGGATACGGTGGCTGAAAGTGTCCGCGATGTAAAGGGCCCCGCCGGCGTCTACCGCGACGCCGGCAGCCGTTAGCCTGGCAGCGAGCGCTGGTCCGCCGTCGCCGGAGAATCCCAAGATTCCGCTGCCCGCCACCGTGGCGATCATCCCGTCCGTGCCGACCTTGCGGATGCGCACGTTCCCCGT
>JBKKAI010000353.1:0-2701 GCA_046714815.1 Terriglobia bacterium
GCGCGCCAGTTGGGCATCGCCGGGACTGACGGCGAGCTGGTAAAGCGGCCCGCCGGCGCGGCTCATCCAACCGGTCCACAAGTGGCGCGTTCCGAAGCGATAGATAGAGGGGCCGAACAACGCCAGCCCCGCCAGCACGGCCAGCGAGCCGATTCCCACGGCGGCGAAGCGGCGCAGGCGCGAGCGGTCCACGTATGAGCCCGGCGCCACGACGGAAACGGAGCGTTCCGTGTCTTCGAGCAGCAGCGCCACCATCTCGGTGTCGTTCGCGTTCAACAGTCCCGGCTGGGTGATTGCCGACGGGTTCTCCAGCGCTTCCACCGCGGTCGCCAGGCGATCGCGGAATTCCGGATGGCGCTCTTCGATGTATCGCGCGATGCGGCGGCTGCTCCAGCGGCGCAGCAGCGGAAACGCGACCAGCAGGCCTACGGCGGCCGCCGTTCCTCCGAAAAGCAGCAGGCGCGCCCAGCGGACCGCGGACTCGGAGAAGAGTTGCGAGTGGACGGCCGGCACAGCGATCAAGGTCAACGCCAGCACGCAAAGCAGAGTGAGCGCGAGGCCGCGCACCACGGCCTGCAGGCGCAGGCCGCGCCGCACGGTGCGAATGTAGAGCGCGAGAGCTTCAGCCGAGGTCATGACTGCTCGGTTCATATTCACGCCTTCTCTCCGGCCATGCCGTCGCGGCCCAGCCCGGAGCGTTACGCTCCCGGTTCGGCAGCGCGGGCCCGCAGGTAATTATTACCCAGGATGCTTTCCGCGGCAGCGAGAAAAGCGGCGGCCACCAGCAGCGCCCACCACAGGCGCTGCCGCTGCTCCTTCTCTCGCGCGGTTCCACCCAAGGCCGCGGCCTCGGGGGTTGCCGCTTCACCGCTGCCGGCCGTCCGGCCGAGCAGGGCGCGATCCTCAGCCGACAGCGGCGTCAGGTCGGACTCACGTGGCTCCGGGTTCGCTGCCAGGTAATCGGTGGTGCGGTGGTGCCGCACCTCGTAAAAACCCAATTCGCTCATTCGGGCAAACGCGGTGCCGGCAACCCGGAGCGAATGCTTCGGGTCGGCGGCAGGCCCGGCCGGTAACCCGCCGGGCGCGTCCAGCGATGGGGTGCTCGAGTCGGCGGCATCCTCGCGCTTCCCGGCGGGATTGAGGACCACGTACTGGCTCTTGGCCTCGGGCTGGCCGGCCCACAGCGAGTCGAGCGCCACGGTAGCGGGCACGGTGTGAGCGGCGGGCTCGTCGCGGAGGCCCGCCAGAAAACGCGCCGCCTGCGTTACCAGCGGAACAAACCCGGCGTGCAGCGGCAGGTCGCTCCAGACGTTATCGGGCGCCGAGGCGAGCAGCAGGACCTTGCCGCGCCCGGTTTCCTTGACGGCCAGCGCCGGCTCGGCGGTGCTGAAGCGCGCCAGCACCGCGTCGTCCTCGGCGCGCAGGCGGAAGTAGCTGAAGAAGCGCGCTCCGAGCAGGCCACCGGCGGCGCGCTCGGAGAAGGGCTGGAACAGGAAATGGTCGCGCCGGAACTCGCCGAGGGTCACGAACTGTTCGCGGTCGCGCCTCACATAAACCTTCTCGCCGGCGGTGGCCGGCAGCAGGCCCGGCAGTCCGCGCTCGAGCGCCGGCCAGTCACTGCGGTCGCCCAGAATCAAAAGCAGCCCGCCGCCCTGTTCCACATACTCTTTCAGACGCGCCGGAAAGCGCGCCGGTAGCGACGGAAGGTTGGACAAAACGATCAGAGCAAAGCCGCGAAGCGACTCTGTCGCGGCCGCGTTCGCCGAACGCGGCTCGATGACGAAGGCCGGGTCTTCGCCTGCCGCCAGCGCCTCGCGCAGATAGAGAAGCTCGCGATTGGAATCGGCCCCCGTGACGTAAAGAATGCGATAAGGTTCGCGGCGTAAGAGCGTGAAATAGCGGGTGTTATCCTGCGGCAACTCATCGCTCGGTTCGAGCTTCATCTCACCGCGGCTGGACCCCAGCGGCAGCTCGAAGCCATCGAATATCACCGTGGCCGCCCCCGAAGCCGGCACATCCACCGAACGCCGCGCCACCTCGCGGCCATTCAATGTCAGCACCAATTCCTTTTTCGCCGCGGGCGTCTGGAACCCGTTTACGCGCACCTGGAAGCGGCGCGGGTATTTGCTCTGGAACGTATCCCGGGTGGCACGCAGCTCGCTTACGGCCCAGTTCGGGCGCGCCGTATCATCCACGGCGATCAACTCCAGCGTCGCGCCGGCCTGCATCCGCGGCGAGGCGGAGCCCGGAGCGTTACGCTCCGGGTGGCCGCCGGGCGTCCAGCCGGTTTTCTGAAAGTCGGAGATGAGGAACGCCGCCACCGGCGTCTTCGACGACTGCGCCAGCCTCTCGAGCGCGCGAAGCGCCGAGGCATAGTTGGTGGGCAGCGCGGTGGGCTTTATCTCCGTATCCACCAGCGAGCGCAGGATGGCGCGATCGGAGGTGGGCGAATTGAGCACGCGCGCGTCGGCGTCGAACGCGACCACCTGCGCCTGGTCGGACGCCCCCATCCGGCCCAGGACCTGGCGCGCGGCGTCGGCGGCGCGCTGGGCGCGCTGGCCGTGCTGCATGCTGAGCGAGCGGTCCACCAGAAGGACCAAGAGCCGGTCGCGCGGCCCGAGCGCGGCAGGCGGCTCCGCGCGCGTGAAATACGGACGGGCGAAAGCGAGCGCCAGCAGCAGCACCAGCAAAGCACGCGCGG
>JBKKAI010000354.1:0-3632 GCA_046714815.1 Terriglobia bacterium
CCATAACGCGGCCTTTCGGCATGTGGCATGAGGCGCAGTCCTGGCCGCGCGCGCAGTCAGCCGGCTTGTGGCAGCCAAGGCATTTCGCGCGGTACCACGCGGCGCGCTGGTCCGCCGCCGGCAAGGCGTGCGGGTCGTGGCACGTCCCACACCAAAGACGGTGGCCACTTGCCTGCTTACAGCGGCTGGCGGAGAATTTTTCCACATGGCTGGTGGCTTTGAGCGCCGCCTGGCGATCGGGGAAGACGAAGTAGGCAACGTATTCCGACAACAGCTCGCCGGCGCGATAGTCGAAGATGCTCCGGCCGGCCCTCTCGCTCCGCGCCTCTCCCGAAAGATGACACTGCGAGCAGATCGCATCACGGCGCGCCGGTTCGAGTTTGGCCGGGTTCACCATCTTTGCCCGGCCGCGCGCGTGCTCCGAGCCCGGGCCATGACAGCGCTCGCATCCCACGCCGTCCTGTGCAAAAGGCGGGCCAAGATACTTGTTCTGCGTTCCGGGGACATGCCGAACCTGGCTGGCATGACAATAGAGACACGAGGGTTCCACCGGACGGCTCCAGCGCGACGCGCGATCGTTCTCAAAGCCGGGCGAGGCATCCCAGCCCGGTTGCCCGCCCGGCTTTTGTGCATACCAGGTCACGGGCGCCTGAAAAAGGAAGCCGTCGCGGGCGTACAGGTAGCTGCGTCCGGCCGCGCCGGAGCCAATGAAATACTGAAGTTGCCGTTGAACACTCTCCGGCCCCTTGAGCAGGCGGACGCCGCCTGCCCCGTCCATGCGGTATTCAATGCCCGAAGCCGCATGCCGGAACGAGCCGGCCGGCACTCGGCCCGCAGCCGAACCACTCGACTGCGCCATCGGCGTGGCCAGGTAGGAGCGAAAAATCCGCGCGTGGCACGAGGCGCAGGCCTGGTTTCCCACGAAAACGGCGCCGGCCGGGTTTGCCGCGACTTGGTTTGCCAGAACGAAAAGAAGAAAAATCATCGGCGCAGCGTGGCGGGAGAGGCCTGAAACTTCTGCAGGTGAACCTGGGCAAGATCCTTCTTGCCCAATTTGCCGTAGGCACGGGCGAGCAAAAAATAGATCTGGCGGTCTGTGGTGCCGAGCCCCCGGTTGGCGAGCGCCTTCTCTCCGTCCGCAGCGGCTTCGGCGTAACGGCCCTGCTCGAAGCAGAGCCGGCCCCGCTCGTAGTGGCCGTCGCGGGAGTTCGGGTTGAGTTCGAGCACGCGCGCAACCTGCTCAGCCGCATCCAGGTAGCGGCCCAGGGTGAACAGGAGGCGCCCGTAGGCGGTGTGCGTGTCGGGCGAAGGCCGGCCGCCACGTTTCTCCAATTCGATTGCGTGCTCGTAAAGCGGGACTGCCAGGTCCGGCCGCGCCAGGCCCTCGTGCGACATGGCCAGGTAAAACGTGGCGCGGGGGTCGGAGGGATCGAGCTTCCGGGCGCGCTCCAAGGCCGGCGCCGCCTTCACGAAATCGTTGTCCACGTAGTAGAAGAAGCCGAGCATGAACAGCGCGTAGGCGGATTCGGGGGCCAGCCGGGCGGCGCGGGTGAAAGCCGGGCGCGCCACATCGAACTGGTTAAACGCCATCGCCAGCTTTCCCTTGAGAGTCAGTGCCGGCACGTAGTCGGGATCGGCCGCCAGGGCCGCGTCCAGCGCCTCGTTCGCTTCGGCGAACTTCTGCTGCTGAAAAAACGCGTGTGCGCGGTTGTAGTGCTCCACCGCGCCAGACGCGGCCAGCAGCAGAATGGCCAGCCAGATCATTTGAGCGTGCCTCCCGGGACCAGGGAATAATACCGCCCGGCCGCCAGCTTCTCAAACCGGTCCACCTTGCCGGCCGGCGCGGGCCAGCGCACCTCCAGCCAATCGAGCTGCGCGGCGGCGCCGAGGCCGATTAACTCGCGCGGGTCGTGCGCCGAAAGATAGCTGCCGCCCGCTGTTTTCAGGCGTGATCGAGTCAGGCCGCCGGCCGACCACGTGATCAAGGCGCCGGTTGCCGGTCCTTTGAGATGCAGCCCCACCCAGTTATTCCGGTTTCCGCGATGGATCAAGAGCACCGGAGCTTCACCGCTGTTCGCGACGACCACGTCCGGGTAGCCGTCGTTGTTCAAGTCCCCGACGGCGAGACCGCGCGCGGGATAGTCGCGGCCAAAGGCCTCGCCGGCGCGAGGCCCCAGGCTCAGGAACTGGCCCCCGATTTGCTCGAAAAGCAGGATCGGCTCGCGGTGCTTCAGCGTGCTCGAGATCTCTTCGATGCGGTCGTCGGGATGCCCGTTGGCGACGATGACGTCGAGGTCGCCGTCGTGGTCGAAATCGTAGAACCTGACACCCCAACCGCTGTACATCTGGGTCGCCGTGCCGATGCCGGTGGGCCCGGCCTCATCGGTAAAGGTCAGGTCGCCGCGGTTGCTGTAGATGGAAAAGCGCTCGCGGTTGAAGTTGGCCACGAACAGGTCCTGGAACCCGTTGCCGTCGTAGTCGGCGGCATCCACCCCCATGCCCGAGCGCGCCGCGCCGTCAGCGCTGTAAGCCACGCCCGCGTCCAGCCCGATCTCTTCGAACCTGCCCTTGCCCCGGTTGAGGAACAGAAAATTCGCCACCGAGTCGTTGGCGATGAACAGGTCGAGCCACCCGTCGTTGTTCACGTCGGTAGCCACGGCGCCGAAAGTCTTTCCCGGATGGCCGCCGATCCCCGACTCCCGGCTGACATCCCGGAACGTGTCATCGCCGTTGTTTCGGTAAAAACGGCTGGGCCATGGATCATAACTGAGCGGATAGCAGTAGTGGGGAATGCCCTGGTACCGGCAATCGCGCTCGAGCGATTTGTTGTAGCGGACGAAATGGCCGACGAACAGGTCTTCTGTGCCGTTGTGGTCATAGTCGAACCAGACGGCGGCGGTGTGCAGGCCGGGCGTGGCCAGGCCCGCCGGCTTGGTCACGTCGGTGAATGTTCCATCACGGTTGTTCCGATAGAGGATGTTCGTGCCGTAATTGGTGACAAACAGGTCCGTCCATCCATCCCGGTTGTAATCGCAGGTGGTAACCCCGATGCCGAAATCACGTCCCGCGACCCCCGTTTTTTCGGTGACGTCGGTGAACGTGCCGTCGCGATTGTTGCGATAGAGAGCGTTGCGCAGCGGCCGCCGGGGCGTGAAAAAATCGCAGGGACCGCTGTTGGTGAAATAGAGGTCCATCCAGCCATCGTTGTCGTAGTCGAAAATGGCCACGCCCGGACCCATGGATTCGGGGAGGTACCGCCTGCCGGAAAGCGCGTTCTCGTGACGAAAAGAAATACCGGTACGCGCGGCCGGCGGCGTTTCGTATACGGATGCGCCCGCGGCGAGCAGCAACGCCAACGCGAGAATGGCTACCGGAAGCATGGCGCCCTTCCCGCCGCCGGAGCGCGCACGCGGCTAAAACTCGAAACGAACGACGACCTGCCCGGAGCGCGACGGCAGGAACACCGAGGCCGAATTGATGCGCCCGAACCCGGCGATGGGCACCCCTGCTGCATTCCTACCCGGAGTGGCCCGCGCATTGTCCGAGGTGGGATTGCCGAGGTACGTCCGATTGAAGACGTTGAAGAACTCGGCGCGCAACTGAAGATTCATGCGCTCTCGAACCTGAAAGAC
>JBKKAI010000355.1:0-8597 GCA_046714815.1 Terriglobia bacterium
ACCGGCATCAAACGCGAGATACCAAGCACCCGGTGATTCACTGGCGAGGGACCCTCCGGCTAACTCCCGTTAGTATAGTCGTTTTCTCTGCCCAAAGCAGCTACCTTGCGGCCCCTTGCCCAGCTCGTTCCGCCTGTTATCTGCAGGTGGAAAACAGGCAGTCTGGGGCCCGGTTCATTCCCCGGTCGCCACGGCGATTCGCAATCCATTCACGATGTGACGCAAAGTTGGCAAGGATTACGAATCCAAATGTCCGCCGAGCCGGCTTGGCCCACGGAACCCAGGTCAGGAGCTGAGACGAGTTTCCCCCCTCGCCTCCAGAGCGGTCAGTGATAAACTCGGCGGTAAGATGGTTGCGAAACTAAAACAAAGCGGCGACGGATACGTGGTCTCCTTGCCGCCCGAAGCGGTCGGACAACTGGCGCCGGGAGGGGTAAAAGGGGAGGCCGAAGTCGAGGTAGCCGTTCATGAGGGTTCTGTGGTCCTGCGCCCCGTGTCCGATCGTCCTTCGGAACGGGTAAGACAGACGGCCGGGAAGGTCATGGACGATTACGACTCCGCCCTGAAACGTTTGGCGGAGTGATCCCGCTGGTTCATCTCACCGTTCAAGACGTCCTGCTGATTCACGATGCGGTGATCGGCCGTTATGGCGGGACGCGCGGTGTTCGCGACCGCGGTTTGCTGGAATCCGCGGTAGCGCAGCCACGTCAGTCCGCGTTCCAGGCAGATGCTTATCCAACGCCGGCAGAGAAGGCCGCTGCTTACGCGTTCTTCATTTCAGAGAACCAGCCGTTTCTGAACAAGCGCACCGCCGCTGTCGCCATGATTGCATTCTTGCGACTCAACGGTCTTGATCTGAATGCCGATGAGGAGCAGTTGTATCAGGTGATGATGAGTCTGGGTGACAAGACCTGGACTCGGCAACAGTTTTTCGCTTGGGTAGCTGAACACGCAGCTCCCGAAGCCGACCGGTGACATCGCCACCGGCTTCGACGACCCCCAGGGGCTCCGCTTCGACCCGCGGTAGCCGAGCCCCGGAATGCCGAAGCGCCCGCGCGTTGGGTTGGCGGTGTTTTTTCGACTTTGGACTTTTGGACTTGGGACTCTCCCTGATAGTATCTGGCAATCCATGGGGAGTGAGATCCTCGAAACGCCGTCTGCTGCGCCCCTGCTGGCGGTGCGTTCGTCAGATGGCTATTGGGACAAAGATGGATGCGGTTCAGGTGAAGAGGCTGTTCGTGGTCTCGTCACTGCACGACGAAATCCTGCACGACGAAATCCTGCACGACGAAATCATCGCGAGATAACCACAAAAGCAAAAAGACCCCGATTTATTTTTTCTTTGTGCCTTGGTGTCTTGGTGGTTCATTCCGCCCTTGCGGCCATTCCGGCGCCGAAGGACGTGCTGGGCTTCCAGGTGGGCGAAGACCGCAAGCTGGCCGACTGGGCGCAGGTGGTGGATTATTTCCAGAAGGTGGCCGCCGCCGACCCGGCGCGGGTCAAACTCACCGAGCTGGGCAAGAGCACGATGGGCAAGCCGTTCGTGCTGCTGACGATTTCTTCGGCGGAAAACATCAAGAACCTGGACCGCTACCGAGAAATTCAGGCGCGGCTGGCCGACCCGCGCGGCCTCAGCCCGGAAGAAGAGGGCCGCCTCACCGCCGAAGGCAAAGCGGTGGTTCTGATCACCTGCACGATCCACTCCACCGAAGTGGCCTCGACGCAGACGGCGCTCGAATTCGTCTACCGGCTGCTCAGCGAAGATACGCCCCGCCACCGCGCGATCCTCCGCGATGCGATTTTCCTGCTCGTGCCTTCGCTCAATCCCGACGGGCAGAACATGGTGGTCGAGTGGTACCGCAAGACGCTGGGCACGCGATCGGAGGGCTCGTCGCCGCCGTTCCTCTACCATAAGTACGTCGGCCACGACAACAACCGCGACTGGTACATGTTCACGCAGGTGGAAACGCGCCTGACGGTGGAGAAAGTGCACAACGTGTGGCGCCCGCACGTGGTGTACGACATGCACCAGATGGGCCCGAACGCGGCGCGGATCTTCACGCCGCCGTGGCTGGACCCGGTGGAGCCGAACATTGATCCGCTGCTGGTCAGCGAAGTGAACATGCTGGGGACGGCGATGGCCGCCGACCTGGCGAGCGCCGGAAAAAAAGGCGTGGTCGTCAACGCGATGTACGACTACTGGACGCCGGCGCGGCACTACCAGAGTTACCACGGCGGCCTGCGCATCCTCACCGAATCGGCCTCGGCTCGGCTGGCGTCCCCCATCACCGTGCGCTTCGACCAACTGGACACCACGGCGCTCGGCTATAACGCGCAGCAGGCAAGCTGGAATTTCCCCGACCCCTGGCGCGGCGGCACATGGCGGCTGCGCGATATCGTGGACTACCAGTTGATCGCCATGGAGTCCTGCCTGTTCCACACCGCGCAGAACCGCCTGATGTTTCTGCAAAATTTCGTGCGGATTGGCCGCAACGCGCTCGCGCCGCGGCCGGGCGGCCCGGTGGCGTTTCTCGTGGCGCCGGACCAGCCGGACCCCGGCAGCGCGGCGAAAATGCTCAACGTGCTTCGCTTCGGGATGATCGAGGTGCGCCGGGCCGGCAAACCGTTCACCGCCGACGGCCTCGATTACCCGGCCGGCACCTACGTCGTGCCGCTCGACCAGCCCTACGGCCCATGGGCGAAGACGATGCTGGAGCGCCAGCGCTATCCCGACCTGCGGATCTATCCGGGAGGCCCGCCCAAGCGCCCTTACGACGTAACCGCGCACACATTGCCGCTGCTGATGGGCGTGAAAACGATCCAGGTACAGGGAAAGTTCCAGGCGGAAACCGACAAAGTTGTCGCCGACATCAAACCGCCGCCGGGCAAGAGCGCCTTCTACGGCGCGGGAATTTATTTGCTGAAGCCGGAGTCGAACGGCGCATTTCAGGCGGTGAACCGGCTGCTGAAGAGCGGGTCGGCGGTCAGCCGCGACCGCGGCGGGAATTTCATCATCCGGGGCTCGGAAACCACGCTGGGGCCGCTGGCATCCGAGCTGGGGCTGCGCTTCGAGGCGGCGGGAACCGCCGTGCAGGCGAAGCCAGAAGGAGACGCGGCGCGGCCGCTGCGCGCGCCGCGCATTGGCCTCTACAAGAGTTACGTCCCCAGCATGGATGAGGGCTGGACGAGGTATGTCCTCGAGCAGTTCGAATTTCCCTATACCAGTATCTTTGATAAAGACGTGCGCGAAGGAAAGCTGAAGGAGCGCTTTGACGTAGTGCTGATCGCCGACATGAGTCCGCGCGTGATCGCCGATGGAGCGCCGCGCGAGGCGCCGAGCCGGAGCGAAAGCTCCGGGGCGCCGCCTGCGGCCACGCGGGAGCGCGGCGAAGGAAGTTCCCAGGGGTTGTTGCCGGAAGAGTATACCGGGGGCGTCGGGGAACCTGGGATCGCCGCCCTGCGGGAATTTGTCACCGCCGGCGGCACGCTGGTGCTGTTGAACCGCGCCACGGCCTTGGCCATCGAGCGCCTGGGCGTTGGCGCGCGGAACGTGCTGGAGGGCGTTTCCACCAGCTCCTTTTACGCACCCGGGTCGCTGTTGCGCGCCCGCTTTGACAACCGGCACCCGGTGGCCTACGGGATGGACGCCGAGGCCGCGGTGTGGTTCGAACACGGGCCGGCGTTTGAGCCGGCATTTCAGTCCGCGGCTTCCGGCGCGGTCACGCCGGTCGCCAGTTTCCCCGACGGGAACCCGCTGATGTCCGGCTGGCTGCTGGGCCACGATCTCATCCAGAAGCGGCACGTCATCCTGGACGCCCAGCTTGGCCGCGGCCACGTGGTGCTGTTCGGCATCCGCCCGCAATACCGCGCCCAGTCGCACGGCACCTACAAGCTGCTGTTCAATTCGCTGTATTATTTCTAGAGCGAATCCACGAGACTGGTAACCATGAGGACAGAGCGGAAACAAGGAACGCGACAAAAACTGCAGCTTGCCGGCGAGAACGAGGCGACGATTCGGTTGCACATCGAAACCCTGGCCGAAGGAGGGTACGTTGCAACCAGCCCGGACGTCCCCGGTCTGGTTGCAGAAGGACGCAGCGTGATGGAAGCCGTCGAAATCGCCCAGGGACTCACGCGCAAGATCATAGAATCCTGCCTGGAACACGGCGACCCGCTCCCCGACAGATTGGCCCGAGTCCGCCGTGGCCCGTTGGAGCTTCTGGTTCCCGTTGGCATCCGTTGATGGGTCGCTTGTCCGGGCTCAAGTATCGGGAAGTCGCCCGGCGACTGCGCAGTCTTGGTTTTGTGTTCGACCGCCCACGGTCCGGGAAGTCATGAGGTTTGGCGCCACGTGCTTACGGGACGCAAGGTGACCCTGCCACGTCACGCGCGCGAAATGGCGGAGGGGACGCTGCGGGCAATTCTTCGGGAGGCAGGTATTGAGGTTGAAGACTTTCTCAACGCGTGAGTATTCCTGCGCGGCATCATCCATCGTGCCCATGCGAAAAAGCGCTTTCTTTTGTGGCTTGATGTGTTTGTGGTTGGCCGCCGCCGCGGCGGCGCAGGTCCCGAGTCCGGAGCAGGTGTTTGGGTTTCGCCCCGGGGCGGACTACAAACTGGCCGACTACCCGATGATCGCGGGCTATTTCCAGAAGCTCGCGGCGGCGGCACCCGAGCGCATCAAAGTGGTCGAGATCGGCAAGACCGCCGAAGGCCAGGTACAGATCATGGCCATCCTGTCGTCGCCGGAAAACCTGCGCCGGCTGGACCGCTATCGCGAGATTTCCCGCCGCCTGGCGCTGGCCCGCGGCCTCAGCGAGGACGAGGCGCGCCGGCTGGCCGCCGAGGGCAAGGCCATCGTGTGGATTGACAGCGGACTGCACGCCAGCGAGGTGGCGCACGGCCAGCACGCGCCGGAGCTGGCTTACCGCATGGTCACCGAGGAAAGCGAGGAGATGCGGCTGATTCGCGACCAGGTGGTGATGCTGCAGGTGCCGGTGATGAACCCCGACGGGCTGAACATGATCGCCGCCTGGTATAAGAAAAACGTCGGCACACCGTACGAGCTGGCCGACATGCCCTGGCTCTATCACAAGTACGTCGGGCACGATAACAACCGCGACTGGTTCATGATGACTCAGGCGGAAACGCGCAACGTAGCGCGCCTGCTGTATCACGAGTGGTTTCCGCAGATCGTTTACAACCATCACCAGTCGGGATCGCTTTCGCCGCGAATCGTCATCCCGCCCTACGACGACCCGATGAACCCGAACATCCCGCCGCTGGTGATCCGCGGCGTGCACCTGGTGGGCGACGCCATCGCCTCGCGTTTCGCGCGCGAGGAGAAGCCCGGCGTGGTTTCCCGCGTCAGCTACGACACCTGGTGGAACGGCGGCATGCGCACCGCCCCTTATTTTCACAACATGGTCGGCATCCTCACCGAGACGGCGCTGTTTCGCTACGCTTCGCCGCGCTTTTACAAACCCGAGGAGCTGCCGCGCACACTGCCCAACGGCCTGCCGTACATCGAGCCCAGCACGTTCAACCCGCAGCCGTGGAAGGGTGGCTGGTGGCGGTTGCGCGATGCTGTCGAGTATGAGATGACGGCGTCGCTGGCCGTCCTCGACGCCGGGGCGCGGATGCGCCAGGACTGGCTGCTCAACATCTACCAGATGGGCCGGGCGGCGATCGCGGCCGGGGAGGCGGGCGGGCCGTATGCCTACGTGGTGCCCGCCGGGCAATGGGACCCCGGCTCGGCGGTCGAGATGCTGCGCGCGCTGCGCCTGGGCGGCGTCGAGATACACCGCGCGCGCGCCGCCTTTTCCGCCGATGGCCGGCAGTTTGCCGCCGGCAGCCACGTGATCCCGGCCGCGCAGCCCTTCCGGCCCTACCTGCTGGACCTGCTCGAGCCGCAGAAGTATCCCGATCTGCGAATCGGAGGCGTCCCCAAGCGCCCCTACGACATTACCGGCTGGACGCTGCCCTTGCAGATGGGCGTGGAGACGAAGCGCATCGAGAAGAAATTTGAGGCGCAACTGGAGCCGGTGGATGTTCCGGCCGCACCCGAAGTCGCCGCCGCCGATGGCCGGGCCGAAGCGTTTGTGATGTCGCACCGCGACACCAACTTTGCCCGTGCGGTGAACCGGCTGCTGGGCGCCGGCATTCCGGTTTCACTGGCGCGCGCGAAGTTCGTGGAAGAGGGGCGCGAGTTCGAAGCTGGCTCGCTGGTCGTAGGCGGCGGCGCGCGCGCGGCCGAGGTGCTTCGCCGGATCGGCCGCGAGCTGGGATTGGCGGCCGTGCCGCTGAAAACGCCTCCCGCCGCCGGCCTGAGCCGGCTGAAAGCGCCCCGCGTCGGCCTCTACCGTTCCTGGGTCGGCAACATGGACGAGGGCTGGACGCGCTGGGTGCTGGAACAGTTCGAGTTTCCTTTCACCACGCTTCACGACGCGCAAATCCGCGCCGGTGATCTGCGCGCCCGCTTCGACGCCGTCGTGCTGCCGGCGCAGGAGTTCCGCTCGCTGTTGCACGGCCATCAGCACGGCGAGCCCCCCGAACGCGCCGACCGCGGCTCGGAACTCCGCGTCCAGCGGCCGGAGTACACCGGCGGTATCGGACTGGAAGGCGCGCTGCAACTCAAGAAATTTGTCGAAGCCGGCGGCACGCTGGTGGCGCTCGACGCCGCCGCCAACCTGCCGATCCAGCTCTTCGGAATTCCGGTGCGGAACGTCCTCAGCGGTCTTCGCAACGAGGATTTTTACGCGCCGGGCTCGCTTCTGCGGCTGGAGGTGGATACCGGGCATCCGCTCACCTTCGGAATGCAGAAAGACGCCGTGGCCTTCTTCGTCGGCAGCCCGGCGTTCGAAGTGTTTCCCAACGCCGGGGCCCCCGCCGCGCCCGTTTTTGGCGGGGGGGGGTGGAAGGCCGGGGCCCGCGAGCTGGCGCACTATCCCCGCAAGGATGTGCTGGCCAGCGGATGGCTGCTGGGCGAGCGCCATATCGCCGGCCGCGCGGCGTTGGTCGAAGCGCCGCTCGGACAGGGCCGCGTGGTGCTGATCGGCTTCCGCAGCCAGTTCCGCGCCCAGCCCCGCAACACCTTCAAGCTGCTTTTCAACTCGCTATACTACGCGGCCGCCGAATAAGCGCCGCAGATTGATGATTGATTAGGATTGATGATTGACGATTGACGGAACCCCGGTTCTGACTCGTCAATCGTACCTCGTCAATCAGGGGGCGGCGTTCATGCGCGACTGGCCGGTGGCCTGGGAGACGCTGCGCCACAAACCGCCGTCCGGCTCGATGCGCTTGCGGCAGGAAATGGCCAGAGGAATCGGCACCACCGTGAATTGCTGGTTCCAGAAACCGACCACAGCATTGGTGCGCCCGGCCATCGCCGCGTGCACGGCGTCCTGGCCGAGCAGCAGGCAGAAGGCGGAATCATCCGGGCCAGCCGCCAGGCTTCGGATCATGTAGCTGGGATCAATGTATTTCAGGCTGACGGGAATCTTGAGGCGCTTGAAATACTCCAGGATACGATCGCGCAGGAACGTGCCGATGTCGGCGAGCAGCACGTTGCCGGAAGCGTCGTAGGAGAGGCTGCCGTGCGCCGCCACCAGTTCCTGCCCGGCGCCCTCGGCCACGACGATCACCGCGTGGTTACGGCGTTGGAGGCGGCGTTTCAGTTCGGGGAGCAGGCCGGACTCGCCCTCCTCCAGCAGGAAGGGCACTTCCGGGACCAGGCAGAAGTTGACGTCGCCGGTGCACAGCGCCGCGTGGGCCGCGAGGAAACCGGAGTAGCGGCCCATCAGCTTCACCAGGCCGATGCCGTAGGGCGCGCTCTCGGCTTCGGCGTGGGCGGCATAGACCGCGTTGCGCGCCGCGCCCACCGCCGTCTCGAAGCCGAACGAGCGCTCGATGAAGGCGATGTCGTTATCAATGGTCTTGGGCAGTCCCATCACGCCGATCGGCAGCCCGCGCCGGCGGATCTCGTCGGCGATGGCCCGCACGCCGCGCAGCGTGCCGTCGCCGCCCACGGCGAACAGCACGCCGACGCCGCGCCGCTCGAGTGTATCCACCATCTTCCCCACGTCCTGCGGCCCGCGTGACGAGCCGAGAATCGTTCCGCCGGTGTGATGAATGTCGGAAACCTTGCGGGGGTCGAGCTCGATCCAATCGAGTTTGGATTCGGGCGTCAGGCCCTGGTAACCGAAGGGAACTCCATAGACCCGCTTGACTCCGTAGAGGTAGTGCAGGCTGAGGACGATGGCGCGGATCACGTCGTTGAGGCCCGGGCAGAGGCCGCCGCAGGTGGCGATGGCGCACGTGAGTTTTGCCGGGTCGAAGAACAGGCGCTCGCGGGGCCCGGCGATCTCGAACGACGGCGGCTCCTGGCCCTCCTGGAAGGCTGTGCGCAGCAGCTTCATCTCCGAGTGATAGGCGACCCGGTCCTCGTCGGTCACATAGCGGCACGGGCAGGGCGAAGGGAACTCGCACGGCCCAAGAGTCTCGACTGTGAAGTCCATGCTGGCTGCGGATTCTACCAAATTGAACGCCGATTGCGGCGAACTAAGGCGGATTATTCATAAATCTTGACGGCTCTG
>JBKKAI010000356.1:0-3084 GCA_046714815.1 Terriglobia bacterium
ACGCGTGTAGCGCCGGATGCGGGCCATGGAATGCCGCCCGCAGCCGCAGGGCCCTTCGGCCCGCCGCCTGCCATGACGCCGTTCGGTGCGGCACTGGAAAACACAGGGCCGGCACCGCAACCACCGCCTCCCTCGAGTATCCACGATGCATCGTAAACAATCGTTATTCGGGCCGCTGCTGCTGATCCTGCTGGGAACACTGCTGCTGGTGAGGAACTTCCGCCCCGAGTTTCCCTTCTGGGAACTCGTGGCGCAATACTGGCCGGTGGTTCTGCTGGTGTGGGGCCTGGCGAAACTGGCGGAGGCCCTGCGCCGCCCGGCGACGGAAGCCGGAGCGTGGCGGCCCAGCCTGACGGTCGGCGAGTTCTTCCTGGCGCTGCTGCTGGTGCTGGTGGGGATCTCGTCTTCCAAGTGGAAAGAGATGCACGACAAGGGATACTTCGCCGGCATTGATGTGCCCTGGGCCTCGACCTATACCTATTCGCAGTCCGCAAGATTGGCGTTGGAACCGAAATCTTCCATCCGCATCGAGAACCCTTACGGGGACGTCCGGGTGATCGGCGCCGACGGGGCGCCCGGCGCCGCCGCCGAAGTTTCCGTTGTCGCCAGCAAGCGCATCCGCACAAGCATGGAGAAGGACGCCGAATCGCTGAACGCGAGAACGGCGCCCGAGATTGTGCGCGATGCGAACGGCTACACCGTCCGCATTTCGAGCGGCCATCCGCAGATGCGCGCCGACATGGAAGTGATCGTCCCGAAGGCAACGCCGCTGCGTCTCGAGATCCGCCGCGGATCGGTGGATGCCAGCAATCTCGAGGGAGACTTCTCGGCTGAGGTTGACCGCGGCGACATCGCCGTGAACGGGATCACCGGCAACGTCCGGCTCCAGATCCGCCGCGGATCGCTGACCGCCCGCAACATCAACGGGAACGTCGAAGTGGATGGCCGTGGCAGCGACATCCAGGTAGCCGATGTCACCGGGCAGTTGCTGGTGCGCGGCGAATACTCCGGCGCCTCCGAGTACTCCCGCATCGCGCAGGGTGTGAAATTCAGCAGCAGCCGAACCGAGATGGAGATCCAGAGGCTGCCCGGGAAGGTGGATATGACCATCGGGTCGCTGGCCATCACCGAGCCGGGCGGAATGGTTTCGGTGCATACCCGCAACAAGGACATCCGCATCGAGGACTTTGCCGAAAAGGTGCAGATCATCAACCGCGGCGCCACCGTTGAACTGCGCACCACCCGGCTGCCGCTGAGAGACATCGAAGTGGAGAACCACTCCGGGACCATCGAGCTTGCCGTCCCGGAAAAGAGCGAGTTCCAGATCGAAGCCAACGCGCGGCGGGGCGAAGTGGACTCGGAGTTTTCCATCGAGATGATGCGCGAAGGGGAAAACGGCTGGATCAAAGGCAAGGTCGGCGGGGCCGGCGCGACCATCAAGCTGAACACCAGCTACGGCGCGATTCGCTTGAAGAAGGCCGTAGTGGTAGTGGAGGAGCGGCCGGCGAGCAAGGCGGGTAACCCGCCGGGTTCGCCGGCCAGCGACGCGCCCCGGGGCGATCCGCCGCCAATGCTGAGGCCGCCCAAAACGCCAAAGCCCCAGAATCCGGACGGGCGCGGCGCCCCGCGCGCCAAGCCCGTTCGCGTCGCTCGGCGCTCCGGCGTGCTGTAGCACAGGCATTCTTGCCTGTGCCGGCTTTTTCTTGTGCCACTACCGCTCCACAAGCGCTTCCAGCGTATCGTAGAAATCCGGAAAGGAGACGTCGGCGGCGCCGGCGTCTTCGATCACCGTCTCGCCTTCGGCTATGAGCGCGGCGACCGAAAAGGCCATGGCGATGCGGTGATCGCCAAACGAATCAATTTGCGCGCCGTGCAGGCGCTGGCGGCCGGCCACTTCCAGGCCGTCGGGGCGTTCTTCCACACTCGCTCCCATCCGGCGCAGGTTCTCGGCCACGGTGGCGATGCGGTCGCTTTCCTTCACGCGCAGTTCCTGCGCCCCGGAGATAGATAGTCCCCCCTCGGTCTGGGTGCCGAGGACGGCCAGCACCGGCAGTTCGTCAATCAAGGCAGGCGCCAGGTCGCCGCCGATCCGTCCGCCCTTCAGCGGACCGCCCGAGACGTGGAGGTCGCCGACGAGCTCCCCGGCCAGACTTTCGATCGAGCTGACGCGAATGTCGGCGCCCAGGCCCTTCAGAAAATCCAGCAGGGCGGCGCGTGTCGGGTTCAGGCCGACGTTGCCGAGAACCAGGTTCGAATCTGGAAACAGCAACCCCGCGGCCAGGAAAAACGCCGCGGAAGAAAGATCGCCGGGCACATGCAGCTCGCACCCTCGCAGGCGGCGGCCGCCGCGGACACTGGTGGACTGATAACCGACGTTGGTGTCGGCATCGAATTCCAGCAGCGCCAGCTCGGTGTGGTCGCGGGTCTTGATGGTTTCCTCGACCACGGTTTCGCCGTCGGCAAACAGTCCGGCAAACAGCACCGCGGTCTTAACCTGGGCACTCGGCACAGGCAGGGCGTAGCGGATCCCCTTCAGGCCGCCCCCTTGAATCTCCAGCGGCGCGCCGCCGCCGTCCGCGGTCGAGATCCGCGCGCCCATCCGGCGGAGCGGCTCGATGACGCGTCCCATTGGCCGGCGCTGCAAAGACTCGTCGCCGGAGATGGTGGCGGCGAAAGGCTGTCCGGCGAGAATGCCGGCCAGCATGCGGATGGTGGATCCGGAGTTGCCGGCATCGAGCATGCGTAAGGGGGGCCGCAGCCCGGCCAGGCCAGCGCCCTCGAGGGTGACAATGCGCCTGCCGTCACGAACCTCGTTCGTGACTTCAATGCCCAGCGCCCGGAGACATTCGAGCGTCGAGGCGCAGTCGGCGGCGCTCGAAAACCCGTGCAGGATGGTGCGGCCCTCGGCCACCGCTCCCAGCATCGCGTACCGGTGGGAGATGGACTTGTCGCCCGGCAGAGCGGCGCTGCCGACAATGTTGCGGGCTGGCTGGATGGTGCGCGAAGACATTCGGGAAGCAGCCGTCACGTCGCCGGATCCTGGGAGCGCTGGCATCTTGCCCGCAACCGGCACTGTTTCAACAC
>JBKKAI010000357.1:0-10422 GCA_046714815.1 Terriglobia bacterium
GCGTAACGCTCCGGGCGGCGGCGGCCATTGGAGAAACTGTATGGCACATAAAAAAGGACTGGGCAGCTCGCGAAATGGGCGCGATTCACAGGCGCAGCGCCTGGGCATCAAGGCCTTCGGGGGCCAGGTGGTTCCCGGCGGCTCGATCATCGTGCGGCAGCGGGGCACTCGCCTGAAGGCCGGCGACAATGTCGGCTGGGCCAAGGACGACTCGCTGTTTGCGAAGATCACCGGACGGATCGAGTTCGCCGACCGCGGGCGTCAGGGCAAGTTCGTTCACGTGCGTCCGGTCGAGGCCAAAATCGAAGCCGAGCCGTCAGCCGCGCCTGCCGGGGCCTGACCCGGCCGCCGTTTTTTCCGGCAGCATCCCACGATGTTCATTGACGAAGCGCGCATCTACGTGAAAGCCGGCGGCGGCGGAAACGGCTGCGTGGCTTTTCGGCGGGAGAAGTACGTTCCGCGCGGGGGACCGAGCGGGGGCGACGGCGGCGCCGGCGGCGACGTGGTGATGGAAGCGAGCGACCAGCACAACACGCTGATCCACTTCCGTTTCAACCCGGAACACAAAGCGGAGCGCGGGCGCCACGGCGAAGGAAGCAATCGCAGCGGCCGCCGCGGCGAAGATACGGTGCTGCGCGTTCCGGTGGGCACCATCATCTATGACGACCGCAGCGGAGAGAAGCTGCACGATTTCAAAACGGCGGGCGAGCGCGTCATCATCGCGCGCGCCGGGCGCGGCGGCCGCGGCAACGCCCGCTACGCCACGTCCACTCACCAGGCCCCGCGCGAGCACCAGGACGGTTTCCCCGGCCAGGAGCGCCGCCTGCGCCTGGAGCTGAAGCTGTTGGCCGACGTCGGGCTGGTGGGCTTTCCCAACGCCGGCAAGTCCACTCTGATCTCGCGCATCTCGGCGGCGCGCCCCAAGATCGCCGATTATCCTTTCACCACGCTGGAACCCCACCTGGGCATGGTTCGCGTGGGAGACGCGCGGGACACCGGCGCCGACCGCAGCTATGTGGTCGCCGACATTCCCGGATTGATCGAGGGCGCCCACCGCGGCGCCGGATTGGGCACCCGCTTCCTCCGGCACATCGAGCGCACCCGCCTGCTGGCTCACCTGATTGACCTCAGCGATGCCAGCGGCCGGGACCCCGTCGAAGACTTCCGCGTCATCCGGAATGAGCTGGAGCAGTTCGACCCGCGCCTTGCCGTCAAGCCGATGATTGTCGTAGCATCAAAATTCGACGCCATGGACGACTCGTCGCGACTGGAGGCGCTGCGCGAGTTCTGTGCCGCGCAGGGGCTGGAGATCCACGTCATCTCCTCGGTGACCGGCGAGGGCATTGAGGCGCTGAAGGCGGCGCTGGCCGGAACACTCGAACGATTGCGGGCCGAAACCCGCGAGGACAAACTGGCAAGTTGAGCGGCTTGAGCTTCCGAACGATGGAACAACGGATGGCGGACTCGCCCTGCCGATGAATGTCGCGCTGTTCGGCGGAACGTTCGACCCGATCCACTGCGGGCATCTGGCGGCGGCCCGCGCCGCGCGCGACCTGTTCTCCCTGGACCGCATCTATTTCATCCCCGCCGGCCGCCCGCCCCACCGCGGACGGCAGCACCTGACCGGCTTCGAGCACCGCTACGCGATGGTGGCGCTGGGCTGCGCCGGCGAGCGCGGCTTCGTGGCCTCATTGGCCGAATCGCCCGCGCGGCGCGGCGTCAGCTACTCGATCCTCACCGTGCGCCGGTTCCGCCGCGGCCTGCGTGCCGCCGACCGCCTGTCTTTTATCATCGGCGCCGACGCGTTCCTGGAGTTCCAGACCTGGCGCGACTGGCGCGCGCTGCTTTCGAGCGCCGATTTTCTGATTGTGAGCCGCCCGGGGTTTGCCTTGGAACGTGTGGAGCGCTTGCTGCCGCCGGACCTGTTGCGAGCGCCGGCGCGCTCCGAGGGAAAGCCCGGCCCGCAAGGCGCGCGGGTGAGGGAATACCCGCTGAAACGCAGCACCGCCTGGGTGCTGGATGGCGTATGGGAGCCGGTTTCGGCCACCGAGGTGCGCCGGCGCGCCCGCACCCGCCAGGCGCTGGACGGGCTCGTGCCGGGGCCGGTGGCCGATTACATCGCCAAGCAGGGACTGTACGCATGACCCACGCGCTCCAGACCGCGCTGGCCGCCGCGCGCGACAAACAGGCCGTTGACCCCGTGGCCCTCAACTTGAAGGACGTCTGCTCGTTCACCGACACGTTTCTGATCGTGAGCGGCACGAACCGGCGTCAGGTGCAGGCCATCTCTGACGAAATCGAGCTGCGCCTGAAGCGCGCCGGTATGCGGCCCCTCCATATCGAGGGCTATAATCAGGCGGAGTGGATCCTGATGGACTACGCCGACCTGGTGGTCCATATTTTTTCCAGCAAGGCGCGGCTCTACTACGACCTGGAGCGGTTGTGGCGGGCCGCGAAGCCATACCGCATGGAGCAGGAGGCGCGCCACTGATGGGCAGCGGTCCGAGCGCGGCCGTGCCACCCGGCGCCGCTTCCGGAGCGGCGGTGCAGAAGCTGTGGATTGCCGAGGACCCGGTTTCGAAAAAAATTCTCGCGGCAGCCGGCAAGGTGGCCGTAACTGCCGCCACTGTGCTCATCCGCGGCGAAAGCGGCGCCGGCAAGGACCTGCTGGCCCAGGTGATCCACTACCTGAGCCCGGCGCGCGATGAGCCTTTTCTCAAGATTGACTGCGGGAGCCTGCCGGCCGAGCTGGTCGAGAGCGAGCTGTTCGGGCACGAGCGCGGCGCGTTTACCGGCGCCGAGGCGCAGAAGCGCGGGCGCCTGGAGCTGGCCGGCGCCGGCACGATCGTGCTCGATGAGGTCGGCGCGCTTACCCTTCCCATACAGGCCAAACTGCTGCGGGTGATCGAAGAGAAGAAGTTCGAGCGCCTGGGTGGCTCGGCTTCGCTGCGCATCGACGCGCGCCTGATCGCGCTGACCAACGCCGACCTGGAGCGCGCCGTCGCGGAGCACACTTTTCGCGAAGACCTTTTCTACCGCCTGAATGTTTTCCCCATTCACATTCCGCCCCTGCGCCGGCGGCGCGGCGATATCCTTCCCCTGGCCGAGCGCCTGCTGGCCGGCGTCTGCGAACTGCATCGGCGGCGCGGCATGCGCTTGTCGTCGGCGGCCGCCGCCGCCCTCGAAGCGTACGAGTTTCCCGGCAACGCCCGCGAGCTGAAGAATATGCTGGAGCGCGCCGTTATTTTTTCCGGGAGCGCAGGCCCCCCGGCAGCCGGGAGCGCAAGCTCGCCGCCACCCATGGAGATCGGCCTCGATCAACTGCCGGCGCACCTCACCGCGCACACCTCCGGCCAGGCTGCGATGCTTTCCCTGGAGGAAGTGGAGCGCCGCTATATCGCCGAAGTGCTCGACTTCACCCACGGGCGCAAATCGCGCGCCGCCCAGATACTGGGCATCAGCCGCAAAACGCTGCTCGAAAAGCGCCGCCGCTACGGCCTGGATGCGGCCCGCGATGATGCGGCCCGCGATGATCCGGGCGATAGTACGGCCGGGTGACGAATGCGCGTCCGTGTCCTGTTCGTGGGCAAGCCGAAGAGCCGCGCCCTCAATGACGCCGCCGCCGATTACGCCCGCCGCATCGAACACTACTGTGATTTCGCGCAGCGTGAGATGAAAGAAGCCGCCCTGTCCCTCCAAAAATTTGATGCCGCCGCGCTGGTCGCCCTCGATCCCGCCGGGAAAGAGATGGACTCGGCGACGTTCACGCGTTGGCTGGAGCGCCGCCAGTCGGGCGGTACGCGCGAGTTGCTGTTTCTGCTCGGCGGCGCCGATGGCCTGCCGGCCCGGATCCGCGATTCCTGCGAATTGCTTTCCCTCTCGCGCCTCACGCTGCCGCACGAGCTGGCCCGCGTCGTCCTCCTGGAGCAGATCTATCGCGCCTTCGCCACCCTCCGCAACCACCCCTACCCGCGCTGAGTTTCCTCCTCTTTTTTTTTGCGCAGCGCCGTAGTGCAGGCCGCTCTTGGGCTGCCCCTGCCTGATGCTAGAATGGGTGGCCCGCGAATGGGACCGTCACGGCTATGGGGCTGCTCATCATTTACACCGGCAATGGGAAAGGGAAGACCAGCGCGGCGATGGGCACCGCGTTTCGCGCCGTGGGGCAGGGACTCCAGGTCATGATGGTGCAGTTCATCAAGGGATCCTGGCACTACGGCGAGCTGGATACGGCGAAAATGCTCGGCGACGACCGCTTCACGATGCTGCCGATGGGGCGCGGCTTTGTGAAAGTCGGCACAGAGAAGCCCGACCCGGACGATGTGGAAATGGTGGTGAAGGCCTGGAAATTCGGCATGGAGAAGGTTTTTTCACGGCAGTACCAGTTGGTCATCTTCGACGAGATCAACTACGCGATCCACTACGGCATGCTCGACGCCGCGAACGTGGCCGCCGACCTGGCGCGCCGCCCCGAGGACGTTCACGTGATCCTGACGGGCCGGAACGCGCACCCTCTGCTCGTGGAGGCGGCCGACCTGGTCACCGAAATGAAAGAGATCAAGCATCCATTCCAGAAAGGCATCCTGGCGCAACGAGGGATTGATTACTGATGGCCTGGTTCAAGAAGGAAAAAAGACCGCTGGAAACCTCCGATGACAAGCGCGTCCGCACCGAAGGGCTGTGGACGAAGTGCGTGGGCTGCCGGCAGATCACCTGGAAGAAGGACCTGGAAGACAACTGGAACGTTTGCCCCCGCTGCAATCATCACTTCCGGATTGACGCGCGGACGCGGCTGCGGCTGCTGCTCGACGGGGAGTGGACCGAGCATGACGCCGGCCTGGAAACCACCGACCCGCTTGGGTTTGTGGACCTGAAAAGCTACCGCGAGCGCCTGCAATTGACCCAGAAGATGACCGGCATGAAGGACGCCGTGGTCCTGGCCGATGGGAAGCTGGAAGGCCGGCCCGTGGTGGTCTGCTCGATGGAGTACACGTTTATCGGTGGAAGCATGGGCGCGGTGGTTGGCGAAAAGATCACGCGAGGGATCGAGCGCAGCCTGGCGAGCGGCGCGCCGCTGATCATCGTCTCCGCGTCGGGCGGCGCGCGCATGATGGAAGGCGCCGTCAGCCTGATGCAGATGGCCAAGATCAGCGCCGCACTGGCGCGCCTGGACGACGCGCGCGTTCCTTACATCAGCCTGCTGACAGACCCGACCACCGGCGGCGTCACCGCCAGCTTCGCGATGCTCGGCGATCTGAACCTCGCCGAACCCGGCGCGCTGATCGGCTTCGCCGGCCCGCGCGTCATCGAGCAGACCATCCGCCAGAAGCTGCCGGAGGGCTTCCAGCGGAGCGAGTTTTTGCTGGAGCACGGGATGCTCGATGCCATCGTTCACCGCAAAGAGCTGAAGAGTTACATCGCCAAAGCGCTGGAGTTCTGCCTGCCGTCTTCCCTGGCGGAGCCAGCCTCGTCGCCGCCGGCGCCCCTGAACCTGGCCGGGCCGCCCGCGCCATGACCTATCCGGCCGCCGTTTCCTACCTGCTCTCGGTGGGTCAGGAACTGCGCGGCGTAAAGTTCGACCTCGCGAACGTCTCGCGTCTGCTGGTGGAGCTTGGCTCGCCGCACGAGGCCTGGCAGTCGGTGCTCGTCGCCGGCACCAACGGCAAGGGATCGGTGGCGGCGATGATTGAGTCGGTGCTGCGCCACGCCGGCTACCGCACCGGACTCTACACTTCACCGCACCTGGCGCGCATCAACGAGCGTATCCGGGTGGCGGGCGAAGAGATAGCCGACCGCGATTTCGCCGATTTGACCACGTTTGTCATGCAGGCCGTCGAGCGCCTGCTGGCCCGCGGCGCCCTTCCCGGGCATCCCAGCTTCTTCGAATGCCTCACGGCCATCGCCTTCGAGCATTTCCGGCGGGCCGGCTGCCGGATCGCCGCGCTGGAAGTCGGCATGGGCGGCCGGCTCGACGCCACCAACGTCGTGCGCCCGCTGGTCTCGGTGATCACCCGCATTGACTTCGACCATGAAGCCTGGCTGGGCAACACCATCGAGCAGATTGCCTTCGAGAAAGCAGGCATACTAAAAGAGGGCGGCGTGGCGGTCAGCGTGCCGCAGCGGCCCGAAGCGCAGGCGGTGATTTCGCGCGTGGCGCGCGAAAGGAATTGCGCCCTGCGGATCGCCGATGTCCTCCCGGCCACCCGGCACATCGCCCTGCGCGGCCGGCATCAGCGGGAGAATGCCGCAGCGGCAGTGGCCGCCGTCGAGGAGTTGCGCCGGCTCGGCCTTACGGTTCCCGCCGAAGCCGTGACCGAAGGCTTGGCCGCGGTGAAGTGGCCGGGCCGTCTCGAGTGGCGGGAAGGGCGGCCGGCGCTGCTGCTTGATGGTGCGCATAATCCGGCCGGAGCACAGGCTTTAAGGGCCTATATTGAAGAATCACTTGATGGTCGCCGGCTGGTTCTCCTGTTCGGCGCTCTGGCGGACAAAGCCATTGCCGAAATGGCCGATCTGCTGTTTCCGCTGGCCGACGCCGTGGTTCTGACCCGGCCGAACCAGAAGCGCGCCGCCACGCCGCAGGCCATTGCCGAGATGGCGGGGCATTTGAATCCCTGCGTAACCGAGCGCGACGATCCCCGCGAGGCGCTGCGAGCGGCGCGTGGGCTGGCCGGCCCGGATGGCGTGGTGCTGGTGGCCGGCTCGCTGTACCTGGTCGGCGAAGTGAGGCAAATGGAATTTTCTCATTGACGATTTTATCATTGACGATTTCAAGACAGAACGGCGGCCGGACCTTCAATCGTCAATGATAAAATCGTCAATGGTTCAATACTATGAAGCCATTGATTGGCATTTCCTGCCGCCTCGAGATCAGGCCCGGCGGCGCCCGCTGGTTCTACTTGCAACCGGAGTACAGCGAAGCGGTGCTGGCGGCAGGCGGGATCCCGGTGATGCTGCCGCTGCTCATCGAGGCGGACTATGCTGGCGAAGTTGCCTCCAGGCTGGACGGCATCGTACTATCCGGGAGCGCCAGCGACGTGAACCCGCGCCTTTACGGCGCCGAGCCGCACGCGAAGCTGGGACCGGTCCACGGGCAGCGTGACGCGCTCGACGCTGCTGTGATCCGTCAGGCGATCGAGACGCGCAAACCGCTGCTCGGCATCTGCTACGGCACGCAGGCGCTGAATGTGGCGCTGGGGGGCAGCCTGGTGCAGCACCTGGAAACCGAGTTCGACCATTCCGACCGGGAGGCGCGCCACCCCGTGCATGTCGAGCCGGACTCGCTGCTTGCGCGCCTGGGAGGCGGCGGTGATCACCTCGTCAACACCAGCCACCACCAGGCACTCGGCCGGGTAGCTTCCTCGCTTCGCGTGACCGCGCGAGCCGCCGACGGCACCATCGAGGCCGTCGAGACCACCGACCCGGCCCGGTTTCTTGTAGGAGTGCAATGGCACCCCGAAAGGACCTACGGCGAGAGCCCGCTTTCACAGGCGCTGTTCCAGGAATTGGTGCGACGGGCGGCGGGCGGCCCATCCCGGAGCGTAAGCTCCGGGCCGACGGCCGGGGCCCTGCGCACATGATTTCGCTCGAGGGAAAAACCGCGGTTGTAACCGGCGGCTCGCGGGGTATCGGCGCCGCCATCGTCAGCATGTTCTGCCGCGCCGGCGCCCGCGTTATTTTTAACTACCACCGCGACCGTGGCGCCGCCGAACGCGTCCTGTCGGAGTCGCGCGGGGCGGCCTGGACGATGAAAGCCGATGTCGCTCGGATGGACCATGCCGAACGCCTCGTCGGTGAAGCCGTCCGGCGCTTCGGGCGACTGGACATCCTGGTGGCCAATGCCGGCATCTGGAACGCCGAAGACGCTCCGATTGACCGCATGACCGAACGGCAGTGGGACGAAATGATAAACGTCAACCTCAAGGGCGTATTTACGGTGACGCGTTACGCCGTACGCCGGATGAAGAAACAGAAGTCCGGGTGCCTGATCGCCATCTCCTCCACCGCCGGCCAGCGAGGCGAATCGCTGCACACCCACTACGGCGCTTCCAAAGGCGGCATCATCAGCTTTGTTAAAGGACTTTCGACGGAGCTGGCGCCCGACAACATCCGGGTGAACTGCGTGGCCCCCGGCTGGGTGATGACCGACATGGCCGAGCCGGCGCTGCGTTCCGCTGCCGGCCGGCGTCGCGTGTTTTCGACCATTCCGTTGGGACGCGTTGCAACGCCGGAAGAGATCGCCGGTCCGGTGCTGTTCCTGGCCAGCGACCTGGCCGGTTTTATCACCGGTGAAATCCTGAACGTCAACGGCGGCGCCGTACTGGTGGGATGAAATTCCACGTTCCAGGTCCGAGGTTGCACGCAGGCGCGTATGGCCAGTATGCATTGATCTGCGCGCTGTTTTTTCTGTCCCCCGTACGGGCCCCCGCCCAGGCCGACAAGGGGAGGGCCATTCTCGACCAGGCGGTTCAAGCCCTGGGCGGCGAGGCGTTCCTGAAGGCCCGCGATTACCGCGCCGAGGGCCGGGCCTTCCAGTTCGGGCGCGAGGAAGAGCTCTCGCGGATGGCCCGCTTCGTCGAGTACGAAAGATTTCCCGATAAGGTGCGCCAGGAGCTGGGGAAGGACAAGGACCTGATCGTCGTTTTCAACGGCGAAAAGGGCTGGGACAAGACCTTTCGCGGCGTTCGGGAGTATCCGGAGGAGGAGATGCGGCGCATCCTCGAGAACCGCCTGCTGTCGGTGGACCACATCCTGCGTTTCCGGCTCAACGAATCCGGCTTGACGGTGCGCTACCTCAATCACGACGTGGTGGCGGGGCGGCTGGTTGACTGGGTGGAAGTCGTGGACAGCGATAACCGGGCGGTGAGCATCGCCGTCGAGCAGTCCACGCACCTGCCGGTCCGGCGGGAGTGGTCGCGGCGCAATCCGCAGACGCGCGTCCGGGAAAACGAGGTGGAAGTACTGGGGAATTACCAGAAATCCGGCGGGATTATGACGCCATACTACGCGCTGCGCGAGCGGGACGGGCAGAAGATGTTCGAAGTATTCATCACTGCCAGCGCCTACAACCTGAACCTCAGTGATGTTTTGTTTACCCGCCCGGACGGCCCTGAACGCCCTGACCCCCGCCGCCGGAAGGCGAGTACAGGAAACAAGCCGTGAACAGGCCAAAAGGCGCCGTGTTGGAATAGGCTCCAGGCAGAGGCTCAGAGGCTTATATGACCGACGAAGAGCTTGACGCAAGATTTCAGTCTCTGGAGAAACGGTTCGATCACCTCGTTAACTTCATGGCCCAGGAGTTTGGGGCCGTGCGGCGAGAGATGGAGACCACGCGGCAGGAATTTCACCGCGAGTTTGAAGCCGTGGATCGCCGGCTGACATTGCTCACGGAGACAACCGCAGCTCTGGTGAAGTCAAACGGCGTCGCCGAGAGAGAGGCTACTCAGGTTCGTGGGGCGATCGAAGACCTGGACCGCCGGCTCCGGCTCCTGGAGCAGAAGAACGGATCCAGCCAGAAACCCTGAATCCCCGCGCCGACCAAAAAAGCCAATCCATTGGATGGGGTTGAATAACTCCCGCCAACGGGATAGCTTTCTCGGCGACAGAAAAGGCAGCAGGTGGGTTTGCCTGCTGCCTTTCTCTTTGTGTGCCGAGCAGGTTCGACAGATTGGAGGCGAAAGTCCACTACCCAACCGGATGGAGGACGGAGCGGGAACCGGTAAGAACTGCGCAACCTTAGGATTCCATGTTCGTTACGTCCGGCCGCCGCCTCGAGTGACACCCCAAAAAGTTGGCGGCCTTAATCCCTTCATTGTCCTTGACTTAAGCGCCCGCCCGCTGTTAGAAGTTACCTGTACCGCGCCGCAAGCCATGATTTTCGCCGAGGTGGCGAGCATGGGATTAAGAATTATTGTATTGCTGGTTTTGACTGCCGGCACAGCTTTTTCTGGTGAACACCGGGCGCGTGAATTCGTCCGAAAGCAGCTGGGCGCCTCCGGCCCACAAATCGTAATCGGCGCGGGCCTGGAATTTCGGCCGGAAGGCAGCCGCGTCTCTTACCGGCATTCGACCGGATCCGCGGATGAACCTTTTCAGCATATCGAACTGCCGGGTGAGATAAGCCGGCTCGCCGTAGCGGCAGGACGGCTGTATGTTTGGGTCGGCGACTCGATGCTGTTTGAGTACCCGATCGGGCAGGAACAGGTCGAGGATCGACGAAATCGCTTGCCGGTGGATGATCCAGCTGCCGCCACTGCGTTGCGGGATGCGCGGCTTGTACCTGCCTCCGGGTCCTGGCCGGAACAGGCGGCGGTGACGATTAACCCCCAACGACTGCTGGTAACCAATAGTGGTGGCGTGGCCACACCGGGCGGCATCCTCGGCGATTCCGTTTCGGTGATTAACACAGCGACGAACCAAGTGCTGGGG
>JBKKAI010000358.1:0-4807 GCA_046714815.1 Terriglobia bacterium
ATCTACATGTCGGTGGACCCCTACATGCGCGGCCGGATGAACGACCGCAAATCGTATGTGCCGCCGTTCCAGGTGGGGCAGCCGCTGGAAGGCGGCGCGGTCGGCCGGGTTGTGCGCTCGAGCCATCCTGGTTTCGCCGAGGGCGCGTATGTCAGAAGCATGCTCGGCTGGCGCGAGTACTTCGTCACCAGCGGCGAAGGCATGATCAACCGGATTGACCCTTCGCTGGCGCCCATATCCGCCTACCTCGGCGTGCTCGGCATCCCCGGCTTTACCGGCTGGTACGGACTGAAAGAGATCGGCAAGCCGAAAGCCGGCGAGACGCTGGTGGTTTCCGGGGCCGCGGGCGCTACCGGCTCGCTGGTCGGCCAGGTGGGAAAAATTCTCGGCTGCCGCGTGGCCGGCACAGCCGGGACGGACGAGAAGTGCGCCTTCCTCACCGGCCATCTCGGCTTCGACGCGGCGATCAATTACAAAAAAGCCGGCGACCTGCATGACGCGCTTCGCGCCGCCTGTCCCAAGGGCATTGACATTTATTTCGAGAATGTCGGCGGCCCGATGCTCGACGCCGTGCTGCGCCTGGTGAACCCGTTCTCGCGGATTCCGCTGTGCGGCATGATCTCGCAGTACAACCTCGCGGTGCCGGAGCCCGGGCCCCGCTTTCTGGTGGCGATGATCCCCAACCGTACGCTGATGCAGGGCTTCATCATCACCGACCATATGGATCTTTATCCGGAGTTTATCCGCGAAGTGGGCGGCTGGCTCAAAGCGGGGCGGATCAAGTACGAAGAAACCGTGGTCGAGGGCATCGAGAACGCGCCGAAGGCCTTCCTGGGGCTGCTGAAAGGCGAGAACCTGGGCAAAATGCTGGTGCGGCTCGCGCCCGATCCTCAATGACCGAGCCCGGCGCTCGATTTGAAGCGTCGTGGTGGCTTCCGGGCCCGCACCTGCAGACGGTTTGGGGACGCCTCACGCGCCGCGCGCCGCTGATCCCGCTGCGCCGCGAAATCCTCGAAACACCCGACGGCGACGAACTGCTGCTCGACCACCTGGACGACGGCGACGGGCCGGCAACCCGCAGCGAATGCTCCGGGGCGCCGCCGCGCGTGATTCTTCTGCACGGCCTCGAAGGCAGCTCCCATTCGCCGTACGTGCAGGGCTTCATGGCGCAGGCCGCCGCGCGGGGCTGGCGCGCCACGGCGCTGAACTTTCGCTCCTGCGCGCGCGATCCCGCCGACTCGACGCGGATGCTTGCCAACCGGCGTCCCCGCCTCTATCATTCCGGCGAAACCACCGATTTTGATTTTGTCTCGCGGACGCTGGCGGCCCGCGAACTGGGGCCGCTGGCCGCGGCCGGCGTATCGCTCGGCGGCAACGCGCTGCTCAAGTGGCTTGGCGAAAACCCGGCGCAGACGCACGTGGCCGCCGCGGCGACGGTTTCGGCGCCGTATGACCTGGCTGCCGGCTCGCGTCATCTCGAGTGCGGCCTGGGGCCGCTTTACGTGGAGAACTTCCTGGTTACACTGCGCGGCAAAGCGTTGGAGGTGGCGCGGCGCTTTCCGGAGGCCGCGGCGAGGATGGATGTGGCCCGCGCGCGCCGGGCGCGCACATTCTGGGAATTCGATGACGCCGCCACCGCGCCGCTCCACGGCTTTCGCGGCGCGGACGACTATTACAGCCGCTCGAGCTCGATTGGCTTCGTGGGCCGCATCGGCACACCAACGCTATGCCTCTCCGCCGAGGACGACCCGTTCCTTCCCGCGGCCGTGCTGGCGCGCCTGCGAGAAACCGCGTCGCCCGCCGTGGAAGTGGTCACCACGCGCTCCGGCGGCCACATGGGATTTATCGCCGGCCCGGCGCCGTGGCGCTTCCGCTACTGGGCCGAACAGTTTGTGATGGACTGGCTGGCGGACCGTCTCGCCCGGCGCTGATTACCGCCCGGCTTTCTGGCTCGCCTTTCGCTTCGGCGCTTGGCGCAGGCGCTTGGCGCCGGCGCGATACAGGCTGATCTCGTGGCCGTCGGGGTCGCGCAGATAGGCGTGCCGCCAGCCCCAGGGCATGTCGGCGGGCGGCTTGTCTATTTTCACGCCCTTCTTTGCCAGGCCGGCGCACAGTTCGTCGAGTTTTGCCGTCTCAAAATAGAGGCGCAGGCCGGCGGCGCCCGGCTCGGCCTTGTGCAGCGCCAGCGTCGTCTTCGAGCCGGGCGACTGCAGGCGCACGTAAAATGGCAGCTCCTCCTCGAGGACGCGGAACCCCAGCACGCCGGCGTAGAACTGCTTCGCCCTTTCGACATCCGCCGCGTAAATCATGGCATGGTTAAAATCGAGTTTCATGAACACTCCACAGAAGGACGATTGGCGACTCGACACAGGGTCAGGCAGCCGCCTCGCGCCATTGCCGGGCGACAAGCCTGATAAACACAGCGCAACAAGTATCTGCGCGTCAGTGGAACCGCTCCCTAACGGTCGCGGCTCAGATACGGCTTCCGAGCCGCGAGCGTAAGCGAGCGGATGCGCAATTTCATATGACGCTGCGTTTAATAACAGGCATAACAGGCTGCGGGAGCCCGGATGCCGGCCGTGGCCGGATCGCTCAGAACAGGAATTTCAGGCTGAGCTGGATCTGCCGCGCGTCAAACGAGCCCGATGACAGGCCGAAGTTGACGTTGCTCCAGCCGGTGGCCGGCGCGAACGTGCCCAGTGTGTTGCTGGGCGCGCGCAGGTTAACGCGGTTGAACAGGTTGAAGAACTCGCCGCGGAACTGCCAGCGGCTGCCCTCGTCCCCGAACCAGGGCGTGCGGAACTCCTTCAGCAGCGACAGGTCGCACGTCGCATAGCCCGGCCCGCGAAAGGTGTTGCGCCCGATCACGCCGGAAATGCCCGACGCCGGGCGCGCGAACAGCGCCGTGACGTCGGCGCGGCTGCCGAATGCGCCGCGCAGGAAGTCGTGCGGCCCTTCGCCCACCACCGCGTCCAGCGCGCGGGTGATCACCGGCCGGTCGCTGAAAGCGCCGTCCAGGTTGTAGTCCTCGCCGGTGATGACCGTCAGCGGGAACCCGGACTGCAGCGACAGGATGCCGCCAAGCTGCCAGCCGCCGAGGATACTGCGCGCCGCGCCCGGGGAGGCGCGGAAGAACGGCAGCTCATAGATGAAGTTTGCGGCGAAGCGGTGCGTGGCGTCGAAGGCCGAGAGTCCGCGGTCGAGGCGAAGGTTGTTTACCTCCATCGCGCCAAGCTGTTCACCCACGCCGCCGCCGAACGGTTCCGAGTCGGTGTCAATCGACCGGCCGAAGGTGTAGGCGGCCTGGAAGGTATAACCGCGCGAGAAGCGTTTGGTGAGCTGGCCGGAAAGCCCGTGATACGCCGAGCTGACAGCGTTGGTGCCGTGCGTAATGCTGGAAAAGCTCTGGTGCACGCGGTTGGTCACGTTGTCGGCGCGGTCGCCGCTGAAGCGGTTGATGTCCTGGCGGAACAGCAGCTTGCGCCCCGCCGAGCCGGTGTACGTCGCCTCGCCCACCCAGTCACCGGGCAGGCGCCGCTGCGCGCTCAGGAACCACTGCCAGACGTACGGGGCGCGGATCGTGGGATCCACCGTCTGGATCGCCGGCCGCAGCGCCGCGCTGCCGTTGAACGAATCGAGCGGACGCGCAAACGCGGGATCGCCGGTGAACGGAATCCGGTACGCCGCGCTCGGGTTCTGGTTGGAGAGCGCCGACAGAGTAACCGGAATGGAGAACGGCGTATTGAAGCGGCTGTTGCCGCTGAAGTTGGTCCAGATGCGGCTGTAGAACAGGCCGGCGCCGCCGCGCAGCGCCCACTTCTGGCTGCCGGTGGGGTCCCAGGCGAAGCCGAAGCGCGGCGCGAGGTTGTTGTTGTCGCGCTCGTACAGCTTGTCCACCTGGCGCACGCCCGCCGTAGCCAGCGCGGGCGAGCTGAAGACCAGCGTGGACAGCCGGTCGTCGTCTTCCTTCAGCGGGCCAAAGCTGTCGTACCGCAGCCCGTAATTCAGCGTGAGCCGCGGCGTGATTTTCCAGTCGTCCTGCGCGAAGAAGCCGAGCTCCTTCAGGCGCATGTGCCGGTAGGTGCCGATGGGCCGGCCGTTCACCGGGTCCACGCGCACCTGCATGGTGAGCACCTCGTCGTCGGCGAAATCGAGGATGTCCTCGAACGTCACCAGCGGCTTGGTGAACTGCGCGAACTCGCTGTTCTCCTGGAACCAGGTGAAGGCGCCGCCGAACTTGAAGCTGTGTCTGCCGCGTGTGACGCTCACCGAGTCGGCGATCTGGTAGGAGTGCAGCCGGAAGTCGAGCGGGAAAACGAACCCGAACGTCTGGCTGAATTGCGAAACGCCGCGGCCGGCCACGCTGAACTGCACGTGCGGCGTGTCGGAGAAGTTGTCGCGGTTGATCTGCGGGTCGTAGTTCCAGCCCAGGCGCAGGTCGTTCACCCACGACGTCGAGGCATGGGTGTAGTTGATGGCCACGTTCTGGTCCTTCTCGAGGAAGTCCACGCGGAACGCCCGCGCGCTGTTGTCGCCGGGACGCTGTTCGAAGCGGTCGTTGATGCTGTAGCGCGCGCTGATGCGGTCGCGGGCGTTGTTGAAGGAATGGTCCACTTTGATCGAGTACTGGTCGTCGTTGGTGAAGCCGGGGACGGCGAGGAACACGTCGCCGACATCTGGAATGCCATCGGGCGGACCTGCGGGGGCACGGACACCTGGTGTCGGACTCCCGAGGTCGCGGATGTTAAACGTCGGGTTCTGCGCCGGCGGGAAGTCGCGCAGCAGGCGCGCCGCCAGCGAGTTGGGC
>JBKKAI010000359.1:0-4582 GCA_046714815.1 Terriglobia bacterium
TGCGGTTACTAGCCACCGCACTCCATAGCGCTCGGGATGACTTCCTCTGCGATTCTGGTATGATTGAGCGTTCTGGGAACAGCCCTGTGGCGATCCGAACAAAATTAGCGCTGGTCAAGGCGACTGATTGCCTGGCGGGTGGCGGCAAGATGGGCCGCCTGATGCGCGCGCACGACTGGTCGCAAACCGCGTTGGGACCCCCGGAACGCTGGCCTCAAAGTCTTCGCACTTCAGTCAGTATCTGCCTCAACTCTCAGTTCCCAATCGTCGTATGGTGGGGTCCGCAGCTCACGGTGCTGTACAACGACGCCTGTATTCCGATCCTGGGCGTCAAGCACCCGCTGAACGCGCTGGGGAAACCCGGACATGAATGTTGGCATGAGATCTGGCACACCGTCGGGCCGATGCTCGACGGGGTGCTCCGGACCGGCGAGCCCACGTGGTCGGATGATCTGCTGTTGTTTATCGAGAGCTCCGGCTATCCCGAGGAGCGTTATTTCACCTTCTCTTACAGCGCGATCCGCGCCGAATCCGGCGCCGTTGGGGGAGTGTTCACGCCGGTCAAGGAAACAACCGAGGCCGTGATCGGGGCGCGCCGCGAGCGCACGTTGCGCGCGCTGGCCGAAAAGGGCAGTGGGATCAAGAATGTTGCCCAGGCCTGCCGAACCGCGGCCGAGACGATGGCCGGGAACCCCTGCGACATCCCATTCTCCGCGTTGTACCTGTTTGACGAAAAGCGCAGCCGGGCGACCTTGTGGGAAACATCCGGACTTCGCGCGGGCGACCCCGCCACCCCCGTTGTGATGGAACTGGCAGGCGGGCCGATGGACGAAGACCTGCGCGCCGCGGCGCTTTCAGGCAAGACGACGGTGATCGGCCGGGCCGAAGAGCGCCTGGGTCCGTTGCCACCGGGGCCATGGAACGCTGCATCGGAATCCGTTGTCGTGGCGCCGCTGATTATACCGGGCCTGCTGCGGCATGCCGGCTTTCTGCTGGCCGGCGCAAGCGCGAGAAAGCGGCCGGACGCCCAATACCTTCTCTTCTTCGAGCAGATCGCCGGGAACGTGGCCGACCGCATCGCCGAGGCGCAGGCCTTTGAACAGGATCGGAAGCGCGCCGAAGCGCTGGCCGAGCTGGACCGCGCCAAGACCGCGTTCTTCTCCAACGTCAGCCACGAGTTCCGCACGCCGCTCACGCTGATGCTGGGGCCGATCGAGGAGATGCTCGGCAAACCCGCGGCCCAGATACGACCGGAGGACCGCGAGATGCTCCGCGTCGTTCACCGCAGCGGTTTGCGGCTGCAGAAGCTGGTGAACGCGCTGCTTGATTTTTCGCGGATCGAGGCCGGACGAGTCCAGGCAAGGTTCGAACCGGCCGATCTCTCGGCGCTCACGGCCGAGCTCGCCAGCGTCTTCCGGTCCGCGTGCGAGAGCGCCGGACTCAAGTTCATCGTTCGTTGCGAACCGCTGCCGGAACCCGCCTACGTGGATCGCGAGATGTGGGAAAAGATCGTTCTGAACCTCCTGTCGAATGCGTTCAAGTTCACATTCGAGGGAGAGATTGAGGTGGCCCTCGGCGCCGCGGACGGCCGCGCACTGCTCACGGTGCGCGACAGCGGGACCGGCATCTCCGGGGAGGAACTCCCCAGGCTGTTCGAGCGATTCCATCGAATCGAGGGCGCCAGGGCGCGCACCTACGAGGGTTCCGGAATCGGGCTGGCGCTGGTCCAGGAACTGGTCCGCATCCACGGCGGCGAGCTCAGCGTAACGAGCGAGATCGGCGCGGGCACAACATTCTCTGTCGCTCTACCGCTCGGCGCGGCGCACCTGCCGCCGGAGCGGATCGCCGCCCGGCGCACGCTGGCGCCCACCGCGGCGCGCGCCGCTGCGGTTGTCCCCACCGCGGCCGTAGCCGCGGCTTTTGTCGAGGAGGCGCTGCAGTGGATCCCCGGAGAAGAGAGCGCCCTGGCCGCGGCGTCTCCAGGAGCGGCCGATGCCGCGGCGGCCCCGGAATCCGCCGCCCCCAACGCCGGAATCCGTCTTCTGCTCGCGGACGACAACGCCGACATGCGCGAGTATCTGGCGCGGCTGCTTCGCCAGCGCTGGACAGTCGAGACCGTGGGCGACGGCATCAGTGCCCTCGCCGCCGTTCGCAAACGCAAGCCGGCGCTGGTGATCACCGATGTGATGATGCCCGGGCTGGACGGTTTCGGCCTGCTGCGCGAGTTGCGGAACGATCCCGAGACGCGCTCCATTCCCGTCATCATGCTGTCGGCCCGTTCCGGCGAAGAATCCCGGATCGAGGGACTGGAGGCGGGCGCCGACGACTACGTGGTGAAGCCGTTTTCCGCGCGCGAGCTGCTGGCGCGCGTGGCCACGCATCTCGATCTGCAGCGGCTCGGCACGACCCTGGCGCAGGAGCGCTCCGCCATCGCCAATGTCTTCCGGGAATGGGTTCCGATGGCCATCTTCCGCGGGCCCGATCTGGTGTGTGAGGTGGGGAACCAGGCGTTTGTCGAAATGCTTGGAGGAAGGGATATCGCCGGCAAGCCGCTGCTCGAGGCGCTCCCTGAACTCAAAGGGCAGGGATTCGACGACCTGCTCCGCAACGTGATGCGCACCGGGAAGGCGCACGTTGGCCGCGAGACGCCGCTGAAGCTGAACCGCAAAGGCGAGCCGGAGGATACGAATTGGACGTTCGTCTGTGCCCCGCTGCAGGGAAAGCGCGGAGCGAGCGACAGCGCCGGCGACAGAAAGCCGGGCGCGAGCGACAGCGACAGAGTTGTGGCCATCTGCAACGAGGTGACCGAGCAGGTGCAGGCCAGGGAGCGAGTCGAACGGCTGGCCGCCGAATCGCGGGCGGGCGAAGAGAGATACCGCTCGATTTTCCAGGGCGCGCGCGTCTCGATCTGGGAAGAAGACTTTACCCAGGTCAAGGCGGCCGTGGACGGTCTCAAGGCACAGGGCATCCGCGATTTCCAGCGTTACTTCCGCGAGCACCCGGAGTTTGTCTCGCGGGCGATCGGCATGGTTCGCATTCGCGACGTGAACGACGCCACCGTCCGGTTGTTTGAAGCCGGGAGCAAGGACGAGTTGCTGGATTTGCTGGACCGAGTCTTCCTGCCGGAAACCCGGGAAGTGTTTGAGGGCGAGCTGCTCACCCTGGCGGAAGGCCGGAGGCACTTTGACTCTGAGCCGGCGGTGCGGACCTTCACCGGCAGGAGGATTGATGTCCTCGTCACCATTGCCTTTCCGGACCCCGGCGATTCCTTCGAACGAGTCTTCGTGACTCTCACCGATATCACTGCCCGCAAGCAGGCCGAAGAAGCGCTGCGCGAGAGCGGCGAACGCTATCGCGCCTTGTTCGCTTCCGCGCCCATCGCCGTATTCGCCTGCGACCGGAACGCGGTGATTCAACATTACAACCAGCGCGCCGTGGAGCTTTGGGGCAGAGAGCCAAGGTGCGGGGTCGAGCAACACTGCGGCTCGGTGAAGCTGTGGCTTCCCAACGGCGCGCTGTTGCCGCACGAACAGAGTCCGATTGTGGACGTGCTGCGCACCGGAATCCCCGCGCTCAACGTGGAAGTGTCCATCGAGCGCCCCGACGGCACGCGCCTGCCGGTGCTGGTCAACTTCGCCGCGCTGAAGAACGCGCAGGGAGAAGTCACCGGCGCTGTCACTTCGTTTGTGGACATCACCGAGCGGACGCAGGCGGAAGAAGCCTTGCGCCGGAGCGAGGAGCGCTTCCGCAAGGTCTTTGATCACTCCAACGACGCGATCTTCGTGGTGGACCCGGAGCGCGGCCGGATTCTCGATGCCAACTCCAGGGCTTCGACCATGCTGGGGTATTCCCGGGAAGAGCTGCTGGCATTGCCCATCTCCGCCGTGCATCCGGATGAAACGCAGTGGCGCGCCTTTGTCGAATCCGTCGCCGAGCGGGGAAACGGCATGACGGATGAGCTGACGTGCCTGACCAGGAACGGACGCTGGCTCCCGTCGGAGATATCCGCCTCCGTAATCGAGTTCGACGGGCGGGACTGCATGATCTGCCTGGTGCGGGACGTGAGCGAGCGCAGGCGGGCGGAGGCGGCGATCCGGGAGAGCGAAGAGCGCTTCCGCAACATGGCCGACAACGCGCCGGTCATGGTCTGGGTGACGGATCCGGAAGGGTCGTGCACGTTCCGCGGCAAGTCCTGGTACGAGTTCACCGGCCAGACGCCGGGAACGGCCCTGGGATTCGGCTGGGTCCGGGATGTGCACCCGGACGACCGGCAGTCCGCGATTGATGCTTTCGTCGCCGCCAACAACAAACGGCAGGGCTTCCGGCTGGAGTACCGGCTGCGCCGCCGCGACGGGGAATACCGCTGGGCCATTGACGCGGCCGCGCCGCGCTTCGACTCGCAGGGCAAATTCCTCGGCTGTATCGGCTCGGTCATGGACATCACCGATCGGAAGCGCTCCGAAGATGAGCTGAAGCGGATGATCGGCGACCTGGAGCACTTTGCCTACTCCGCCAGCCATGACCTCCAGGAACCCATTCGCAACGTCGCCGTGCACAGCGAGATTCTCGGCAGGCGCTACGG
>JBKKAI010000360.1:0-2710 GCA_046714815.1 Terriglobia bacterium
GCACAGAAGCCGCCCTGGAGGGCGGCTGCGGCCTTGGAAGGCCGCCCCACAAGCGCCGCCGCAACATCCGTCAGTTTTTTTTCACAGCTTCCTTTGCCTTTCCGCCACCGCGGTCCAAAACCTCGCCGGCGGCGAATGGATCCTCGCTCCCGCTATTTGGCCGACGACGCCGCGCTGCCGCCCGGAGCGTTACGCTCCGGGTGGCTGCCACCCGGCCCGCGCGAGGTCGCAAACGCGGCGCGGCCCAGGTAACGGGCTCGCCCGCCCAACTCCTCTTCGATGCGCAGCAACTGGTTGTACTTGGCGATGCGGTCGCTGCGGCTGGCCGAGCCGGTCTTGATCTGGCCGACGCAGGTGGCCACCGCCAGGTCCGCGATGAACGTGTCTTCGGTTTCGCCGGAGCGGTGCGAGGCGATCGCGCTGTAGCCGGCGCGCCGCGCCATGTCAATCGCCTCCAGCGTTTCGCTCAGCGTGCCGATCTGGTTCACCTTGATCAGGATGGAATTGGCGATCCCCTCCCGGATCCCGCGCGCCAGCCGCTCGGTATTGGTCACGAACAGGTCGTCGCCGACAAGCTGGATCTTGCCGCCCATCCGGTCGGTCTGCAGCTTCCAGCCGGCCCAGTCATCTTCGGCGAAGCCGTCTTCGATGGAGAGAATCGGGTAGCGCGCCACCCAGTCGGCCCAGAACTCCACCATCTGCTCCGACGTTTTCTGGCTCTTGTCGGATTTCTTGAAGGTGTACTTGCCGTCGGCCTAAAGCTCGCTGGTGGCCGGGTCGAGCGCGATTGCAATCTGCTCGCCGGGGCGGAAGCCGGCGGCCTGGATCGCCTCCATGATCAGGTCGAGCGCCTCGACGTTCGACTTCAGGCTGGGAGCGAAACCTCCTTCATCGCCGACGCCGGTGTTGTAGCCGCGCTTGCCGAGGACCTTTTTCAGCGTGTGAAAGGTCTCCGCGCCCATGCGCAGCGCCTCGGAAAAGCTGGCGGCGCCCACCGGCGCCAGCATGAACTCCTGGAAGTCCACGTTGTTGTCGGCGTGCGCGCCGCCGTTAACCACGTTCATCAGCGGGACGGGGAGCACGTTGGCGTGCACGCCGCCCAGGTAGCGGTAGAGCGGCAACCCCACCGCGGCCGCCGCGGCGCGCGCGGCCGCCAGCGACACCGCCAGCAGCGCGTTGGCGCCCAGCCGGCCCTTGTTCGGGCTGCCGTCCAGCTCGATCATCCGCCGGTCGAGCGCCCCCTGGTCGAGCGCATTCATCCCGCTGACGGCCTTGGCGATCGCGCCGTTGATGTTGCCGACGGCTTTCGTGACGCCTTTGCCGAGGTAACGCTTCTTGTCGTCGTCGCGCAGCTCGACGGCCTCATGCTCGCCGGTGGAGGCGCCGGAGGGCACCGCCGCCCGCCCCTGCGCGCCGCCCGCCAGCCGCACCTCCGCTTCCACCGTCGGATTGCCGCGGGAATCAAGGATCTCCCGCCCGTGAACGCTCTGGATGTTTGTCATCGCTTCCGTCCTGTGTGAAAAGTTTGCGATCAAATGGCCATGTAGGAAAAATCTTCGCTGAATTCCAGGCTGGAGCTCTCCCGCCCCACCACGACGATGCCCGACTCGGTGACGTGGTAGCCGCGCGAGCGGTCCAGATCCGGGTCGAAACCGACGTCGGTCTGCTCCGGAATTTTCACGCCGCGGTCAATGATGGCCCGCCGGACGCGGCTGTAGCGCCCGATGTCCACGCCGGAAAAAAGGATGGACGCGTCCACCTCCGAATAGCTGTTGATACGCGCGGCATGGGAGAGCACGCTGTTCATCACCCGTCCGCCGCTGATAATGCACCCCGGCGCCACGATGGAGTCAATCGCGATGCCCATGCGCCGCCCCTCCTGCGCGAACACGAACTTGGCCGGCGGAAACTGCCGCTGGTAGGTGCGGATGGGCCATTGGTCATCGTACAGGTTGAAAACCGGGCTGACCGCCACCAGGTCCATGTTCGCTTCGTAGTACGCGTCCAGTGTGCCCACGTCGCGCCAGTACAGCTCCTTCTTGTTTTCGTCAATGAAGTCGTAGGCCATCACCCGGTACTCTTCCAGGGCCCGCGGCAGGATGTCGTGTCCGAAGTCGTGCGACGATTCAGTGTCCTCGGCGTCGCGCTTCAGCAACTGCACCAGCGTCTGCGTGTTGAACACGTAGATGCCCATCGAGGCGCTGATCATGTTCGCGTCGTAGGGAGAGCGGCGGCGCGCCTCGCCCGGCTTCTCCTCGAAGCCCACCACCCGTCCCTCCCCGTCAATCTCGGCCACGCCAAAGCGGCTCGACTCTTCCGGCTTCACCTGGATCGTCCCCAGCGTGATGTGGGCGCCGGAGGCGGTGTGCTGCCTCAGCATCAGCCCGTAGTTCATCTTGTAAATGTGATCGCCGGAGAGCACCAGCACGTGCTGCGGCGCTTCTTCCACCACGCTGATCAGGTTCTGGTAGCAGGCATCGGCGGTGCCCAGGTACCAGTTGTCGCTCACCCGCTTCATCGGCGGCATGATCTCGATGAACTCGCCCATCTCCGGCGACAGGATGTTCCACCCCTCGCGGATGTGACGGTTCAGCGACAGGGCCTTATACTGCGTGAGGATGAAGATGCGCCGCAGCCCTGAGTTGATGCAGTTGCTGAGGGTGATGTCAATGATCCGGTAGGCTCCGCCGAAGGGCACCGCGGGCTTGGC
>JBKKAI010000361.1:0-3208 GCA_046714815.1 Terriglobia bacterium
GCCACTCGCCGCCGAATTTCATCGTGTGGCTGCCCCGGATTTTCACCAGGCTCGGGGCGATCGAGTAGACGTCGTTGCGGGCGATGATCGTGCTGCCGGTGCCGTTGGTGCTGAAGACGCCGTTATACCCGGTCACCACCGGCTGCGGCGTCACGCGGAAAATCACCTGGTTGTTGAGCGAGGCGGGCCACCCGAGCTGGGTCAGGTCATAGCCGGCGGTGAGGGAAGTGCGGTCGTAGTGGAACCGCATATACGAGAGACGGATGTCGCCGATCAGCGTCGGCGTGAACGAGTAGTTGTCGGCAAACACCGCGTGATTGGTGTTGAACGTTTCCGTGCAGCGGTCCACGCAGGTCTTGGTCTTGTAGGGGTCAATGGGCAGGTTCAGGTTGGTCCAGAAGGTGTAACGCAGAAAGGCTCGATGTCTGTCGGAGAAGGTATGGTCGCCGCGGGCATTGTGCTGATCGTTGTTGCCGCCGACGCTGGCGTTCGCGGTGTAGTTGTTCACGTTGGTGAACTGCGCGCCGGGACCGTTGGCGCGCCCCCACAGGTTGGTCAGCACGCGGGCCGCCGGATCCAGGCGGTTCGTTGGAATGATGTTGCCCGGAAACTGCTGGCGCGTGAGGATCTCGGCTTGAGTGGTGGGGTTCCTGGCGCAGGCGGCATTTCCCAAGCGTCCGCAGGTCGTGAGCGGATCATAGATCGGGATGACGGCTCCCGCTGCGTTGCGCAGATTCGAGAAGTCGCCGGTGCGCATCGCGTCGGTGGGAACCGAATAGACGTAGGAAGCGCCTTGCCGCAGCCGGAAGCCTTCCCAGGAGTAAAAGAAAAACGTTTTGTCCTTGCTCACAGGTCCGCCGACGTTGGCGCCGTATTGGTTCTGGGTGAATGCGGGACGCTGCACCCCGGCCCGGTTATTGAAGAAGGTATTGGCGTTCAGCGACCGATTGCGCAGGAACTCGTAGACACTGCCGTGGAACGAGTTCGTTCCCGACTTGGTGGTGAGGTTGATCGCGCCGCCCGCCAGACGCCCGAACTCCGGTCCCAGGTTGTTCGTCTGTACACGGAACTCCTGGATGGCGTCCTGTGTCGGGACGAGGGCCGTCAGGTTGACGTACGAAGCGTTGATCGGGCCGCCATCAATATACGCGGCGCTCTGGTTGGCCTGTCCGCCGCCGATCTGGTAGTTTCCCCAGGCGAACGGGTTGGTGCCGGTCGGAGTCGTGCCCGACTGGCCGCCCGGAACGACGCCGGGAACCAGCGCGACCAGGCCGAATACATTGCGCCCGTTCAGCGGCATCTCCAGCACCTTGCGGGCTTCCACTACCTGTCCGAGCGAGGCACTCTCCGTTTCCATCAAGGGTGTCTGCGAGACGACTTCGATGGTCTGGCTGACCTCGCCGATCTGCATCGGAACGTCTATGCGAACCGCGCTCTGCACTTCAACCGTGATCGGCTCGCGCGAAAAGCGGCGGAAACCGGTCTTTTCGATCTCGATCTTGTACCGGCCGGGAACCAGGTTCACAAACTGGTAGAACCCCGAGCCGTCGCTTTGCTGGGTGCGGCGGTCAGCGGTGCCGAGGTTGGTGAGGGTGATGTTAGCTGTGGGAACAGCGCTTCCGGATGGGTCGGTGACGGCGCCGACAACCGATCCGTAGAAGGTCTGAGCCGCAAGCGGGGAAGCGAACACCACGATCACGGCGACACAGACCGAGAGTTTCAGCGCCAACGCAACGAAGTTTTTCATGATTTCTTCTCCGCTCGAACGGACTTGGTTCGCGCAACGGACCAGCCTGGGACCGGCCCTCAGGGGAGCAAGCGGTTGCCGGGGCAAGCAGAAACCCACCTCCAACCGCGGTCGCCAGCACCTGTTATGCGAAGAGTACGCCGTTTTTCCGGAATGTCAATACAGAATCGCGACGCGACCCGACGCGCGTTTACTTCTTGTGATGCAGCGAGAACGCCGCCCCTTGCGGGTCCATGCAGTTCACAATCCAGTCGCCGCCCGGCGCCTCCATGGGGCCGTTGAGCACCTGCCCGCCGTTCGCCTTGACGCGCTCGGCGCCTGCGTGCACGTCAGGCACACGGAAGTAAAAGCTCCAATGCGGCGGCGCCTGCGCCATCGCCGCCGGCTTGTTCATCATGCCGCCGAGCGGAAAGGCGCGGCCGAACTCGTGGTACTTGCCCATCGGACCCAGGTCCATGGATTCCGTCGGCCGCCAGCCGAACAGCTCCGTATAAAACTTCATCGCCGCGTCGGCGCCGGTTGTGTACAGTTCGTGCCACGACACGCCGCCAGTCTGGGGATCGGATTCGGGCTGCTGCGGCAGCGACGCGGGCTCGTAAATAGAGAACGCGGCGCCCTGCGGGTCTTTCATCGCGCGCATCCACACGTCGTACGGTTGCGGCGATCCCTCAAACGGCGTCACGGTCCAGCCGACGGCCGTTGCGTAAAACTTCTCCGCGGCTTTCCTGTCGGTCGTCAGCAGCTCGTACCACAGCACTCGTCCGAGTAACAAAGCATCAGCCATCGGAAATCTCCTTGTGGAGCCGGGCGGCCTTGCAGGCAAGCGGGTCAGTGTAGCAGGAGATGAGCAGCCGGCGCGCCGCGTGTATATTAGGATGAACGCGGCGGCTGGCGTTCTGCCGCGCGCGATGGGGAAATCACTCAATGTTGCGGCGTCTGCGTGAGCGGAATGAATGGAAGTTCTTCGGCGTGCTGCCGAAAGCCGATCGCTCGCTCGCCATTGCCTGGTGGGCCGTGCTCGTGCTGCGGGGCGTGCTGCCGGCGGTGTTCGCCATCGCGATGGGTGTGCTCGTGGGAGCGGTCGAGCGCGGCGACAGCCTGGCCGGCCCGCTCACGCTCGTTGGCGGCGTGTTCGTTCTGCTCCAGGTGCTCACGCCCATTCACCAGGCAGTGAGCGCAAGCCTCGGCGACCGGACCGCCGCGTGGCTCTACGACCGGCTGACCGAGGCATGCGTGCGCCCGCCCGGCATGGGACACCTCGAGGACCCGAAGCTGACCGGCGATTTGACGGCCGCGCGGGATTTCGACCTCGGCATGACCGGTCCGCCGCTGAACATCTCGGTGGACTTCATCGCCGGCGGCCTGGTCGAGATGATCGGCGGCCTCGCCTGCGCGGCCGTCCTGTTCGCGTTCGCGTGGTGGGCGCCGATCCTCCTTGCCGGCGCGTGGATCGCGACGCAC